>CAZYYL010000001.1:0-25532 GCA_964651425.1 uncultured Microbacteriaceae bacterium
CTCGACGAGCTCGGCACTCATCACCGCGGCGGGTGGTTTCTTCGCCAACGCCGAACCCGGGAACAGCACGAACTTCGCTGTCCGGGAGCCGAGGTACTCGGCGCCCACACGCTTGGCCGAGCCCGAACCAGAAGCGGGCTTCGCGCCGGGCCGACCCGAGATGTCCTTGTCTTGTCGAATACCGATGTGCGACAGCAGCCCGGCGAGCAGAGCGCGGTGAATGCCGTCAGGGTTGACCTGCGGTGCGCCGGGCTTGATGCCCATCGGCTTGGCGATGGAAGTGAGCTGGCGATAAACGTCGGCCCACTCGCGCACACGCAGATAGTTCAAGAACTCCGACTTGCACATGCGACGGAACGCGCTCGACGAAAGTTCGGCGCGCTTTTCGTCGAGGTAGTTCCACAGATTGACCAGCGTCAAGAAGTCACTCGTCGGATCGGCGAAGCGCGCGTGCAGAGCGTCCGCCTGCGGACGCTTCTCGACGGGTCGCTCACGCGGGTCCTGCACGGCAAGCCCGGCAACAATGGCGAGCACCTCGCGTTCGACCCCGAGTCGACGTGACTCAATCACCATTCGTGCGAACCGTGGCTCGATCGGCAACTTGGCGAGGTCGCGCCCGACTTTGGTCAGTTTCGGCGCACCGTGCGCGGTGGCAACCACGGCACCGAGTTCGCGCAACAGCTCAACGCCGTCACGTACGCCCTTTGCGTCGGGCGGCTGAATAAACGGAAACTCCGCGATGTCGGGGATGCCCAACGACGATGCCTGCAGAATCACCGAGGCGAGATTGGTGCGCAGAATCTCGGGGTCGGTGAACTCCGGACGCTTGCCGAAGTCCTCCTCGCTATAGAGGCGAATCGCGATTCCGTCACTCGTGCGCCCACATCGCCCCGATCGCTGATTCGCGCTCGCCTGCGAAATCGCTTCGATGGGAAGGCGCTGCACCTTGGCCCGGGAGCTGTATCGCGAGATGCGTGCGAGCCCGGTATCAATCACATAGCGGATGCCCGGCACGGTGAGACTCGTTTCGGCCACGTTCGTCGCCAGAATCACACGGCGCCGGATGCCCGGCATGGTCGACCGCTCGAAGACGCGATGTTGTTCCGCCGACGACAACCGCCCGTACAGGGGAAGAACTTCGGTGCCGGCGAGAGCGCCACTCTCGATGCGACCGATGAGCGCGTCTTGCGTATCCCGAATCTCGTTTTCACCGGAGAGAAAGACCAACACGTCGCCCGGCGCCTCCCGCGCGAGCTCGTCGAGGGCGGACACGATTCCGTCAACGTAGTCGGTGACCTCGGGTTGAGTTTTCGCGCCCATTGTTTCGTCGGGGTCGTCTGGGTCGTCGCTCGTCATCTTCTCGGCGACGAGCGGGCGGTAACGAACTTCGATCGGATACGTGCGACCCGACACCTCGATGATGGGCGCGCCGTCGAAGTGGGCCGAGAAGCTCTCCGGGTCAATCGTCGCACTCGTGATGATCACTTTGAGGTCGGGGCGAGCGGGCAGGATGCGCTTCACATAGCCCAGCAGAAAGTCGATGTTGAGACTTCGCTCGTGGGCCTCGTCGATGATGATGGTGTCGTAGGCGCGGAGCTCGGGGTCGCGGTGGATCGCGTTGAGCAAGATGCCGTCGGTCATGACGGTGACGAGAGATTTATCGGACGCCTGATCGGTAAATCGCACCCGATAACCGACCTCGTTACCAAGTTCGACGCCGAGTTCTTCGGCAATGCGCTCTGCGACCGCCCGCGCCGCGATTCGTCGAGGTTGCGTGTGGGCAACGCGCGTGCGGCCGAGCGCGAGGGCCATCTTGGGCAGCTGGGTGGTCTTGCCCGAACCAGTTGCACCCGCCACCACGACGACCTGATGCTCTGAAATCGCCCGTTCGATGTCAACGCGCAATTGCGAGACAGGTAACTCCGCTGGGAAGTCGATGTTCATCCTCGACCTCTCTTTAGTGTTACGTGGGAACACCCTGAACGCTAAGCTGAACCAAATGTCTACGACGCGAGGATGCCGATTCTGATGGCGAAATCTGATTCGACTGTAACAGTGCCCACAACAGGCTTCCGTCGGGGTGCGGTCATCGTGCTGGGCATGGTCGGGGCGATTCAGGTGGCTGATCCGCTCGTCTCGTCGCTCTCCCTCGTGAAGGCATCCGACGAGCTGAACTTCACTGCGTCGATACAGTCGCTTGCCGCGGGAATCTCAACCCTCGCGCTCGCCGCGTTCGCGATTTCGGGTGGCTTGCTCGCTGACCGATTGGGCCGCCGGGGCATCCTCTTTCTGTCGTTGATCGTGTCGTCGGCAGGTGAAATCATCACGGCCGTCAGCCAAGACCCCACGACGTACCTCATCGGTCGCATCATCACAGGTATGGCCCTCGGCATCACTTTCGGGTCGGCCTATGCCATGCTTCGGGCGGTTTCGAGTGAGAAATCTCTCGGCGGCGCGATGGCGATGTTCAACATTCTCAACGGTGTTGTGCCTGTCATCGTGATTGTCGTGACCGGCGCTCTGCTCGGAGTGAGTTGGCGACTCTGCTATCTGCTGCTTCCGGCCATCGCGCTGATCATGATGTGGTTCATCCCGGCAATTCTGCCGAAGATGCCACGAGTCGGTAGCGGGCGGGTTGACTTCGCCGGTCTCGTGTTCGTGGGTATCGGATTGGCAACACTTCTCGCCGGCATCAGCAACGCGAGCAAGGGCTTTGATTCACTTGATTTCATTTTGCCGATGAGCGTCGGTGTTGTCTCTCTCGTCTTTTTCGCGTTCATCGAGCGACGATCGAAGAACCCGGTGTTCCCAATTCGTTTGCTCGTCCACCCCGCATTCCTCGGCGCGGTCGTCATGGGTGTCTTCTGGAACTTCGCTGCCGGAGGGCTGAGCCAGATGTTGCCCAACGTGTGGCAGTACGTCACGCACATCCCGTCGGCGTTCATTGGCGTGGGTCAATTGCCCATGTCGGCCGCCGGCATCGTCGGGTCACTTGTCGCCGGCGCGCTGCTCTCGAAGGGCGTGGAGTCTCGTTTCATTTCGGGAATCGGATACGCACTTATGGTCTTGGCGTTCATCGAGTTGGCCATCATCAAGCCGGGCACCGGATTCACCGTGTTCCTCGTCGGCATGATCCTTGCCGGTGTTGGCTACATGATGAATGCGACCACGCAGGGTAATCTCTTCCTCACGCTCGCGCCGAAGGGGTTCTACGGCGCGGTCACCTCGAGCAAGATGGCTGTGGGGCAGTTCGGTTATGCGTTGGGTCTGACGGGAACATCCACCGCCATCAGCATCCTCACGCTCGCGCGCGTGGATGAGGTGTCGAAGGGGACCGTGACCGGCGAAGGAAACTGGGACGCGATCACGAGCTACATGGCGACCGGGTCAACGACCAACTCCGCGCTCTCGGCCATCCCCGTCGCGCAGATTCAGGATGCCTATTCTTATGCGTTCAACATGACGTCGGCCGGCGCTGCGACGCTGGTGTTCGTCGCCGGGATTTTGCTTTTCGTTGCGCTGAGTCGTAAGGGTGCGAAGGTGCCCGTCGACGAGTTCATCGCGCGCAAGGCCTAATTCTTAAGGGTGCTCCTGATTGCGGTGCTTCGTCTCAATTGACTGCGCCCAATAGGTCGACCCGACAATCACCACGGCACCGAGTGCGCCGATCCATCCGAGCGTTTCGCCACCCACGATGATGCCGACGAGCACGGCCCACACGGGTTCGGTGCCGAGCAACAGGCTCGCCCGTGATGCTGACGTGCGACGGATGCCCCACAGCTGAACCACGAACGCGAAGACCGAGCACGCGAGGCCTAAAAACAGGATGCCCGCCCACCCGCCGGGGCTGAGCTGACCGGCCGAACGAACGACATCCCCGCCGGCGATCGCGACCGACCAAATCGTGCCCGCAGTTGCCTGCACGAGTGTGAGGTTGACGGTGCTCATTGGGGTGGCCGGGTTGGTCGTAGTGGCGGGCGTTTCCGACCCCGCGCCGACCTTCGCGCGGGTCAGGGCACCGGAGGCGGTGACGTGCAGCGCGCGCACGGTCGCCGCCGCGAGCATGAGGAAGTCGCCGAGTGTGGGCGCGTGGAATCCGTTGCCGCCCACAAGCAGTGCCACTCCGACGACGGCCAGAGTGACGGCAACGAAGAAGGTTCGGGGGAGCCAGTTGCGCATCCACACGCTCTCAAGAATCGGCGTGAAGATGATCGAGAGGCTGATGATGAGTCCGGCGTTCGTTGCGCTCGTGAGGTGCACGCCAAACGTTTCGAGAAACAAAATGATCGTTTGGCTCGTGCCGAGAATCGCGCCGATGACGAGTTCGCGGCGGGTCAGACGTGACCGCACGAACAGCCAGACGACGAGCATGCCGGCGAGCGTGACGATGAATCGCCAGGCGAGCAGTGCCGGCACGGAAATTTCTTCGGAGACCAACTTGGCCGCCAGATAACTCGCACCCCACACGACGGCCACACCGAGCAGGCTCGCGTCGACGATTCGCGAAGAACCACCGGCCCGACCGCGGGTCCCGCTCGGTGTGGTCGACGTCGGAGTGCTCACCCGACTAAGTATTGTGGGTCGCGATGAAGCTCATTGACGGCGGTCTCTCCACGCAACTCGCGCACCTCGGTGCGGACATGAACGACCCGCTGTGGACCGGCCGGGTTCTTCTCGACGACCCGACCCTCGTCGAGCACGCGCATCGCGATTACGTCAACGCCGGCGCTTCGGCGGTCATCACGTCGAGCTACCAACTCTCGCGGCGCGGATTTGTCGAGTCGGGAATGACGGCAGCGGATGCGGACCGCGCGCTGACCGAAGCGGTGCAGGTTGCTCGTCGGGCGGTCGGCGGCGCAAGCTCTGTTCAGCCGGCTCTCGTTGCCGCCAGCGTCGGCCCGTTCGGCGCGATCTCGCACGACGGAGCTGAGTACCGGGGCAACTACGGGGTGACCCGTGCCGAGCTCGCCGACTTCCACCGGGAGCGACTCGAGGTTCTTGTTGCGGCCGAGCCAGATGTGCTCGCGATCGAGACCATCCCCGATTTGCTCGAGGCGCAGGTGTTGAGCGAACTTCTTGAGGTGTACCCGAGTATTCCGAAATGGTTCTCGTTCACGTGCGCTGACGAGCAACACCTGTGGGCAGGCCCTTCGATCGAAGAAGCGGTGGCCGCGATTGCCGGCACACCCGGGCTTGTTGCGGTGGGCGTGAACTGCGTCGAACCCACGCTGGTCGCGGGGCTTGCGCGGCGCATCCGCTCGGTCACCAGTCACGCTGTGATCGCCTACCCGAACCGGGGTGGAACCTGGGATGCCGTCAACGGCAAATGGGTTGGCGCCCACACCGAATCATTCGCCGACTGGCTGCCCGAATGGCGTGAGGCTGGCATCGAGATCATTGGTGGATGCTGTGGCACCGACGCAAGCGACATTGCCGACATGGCGAGAGCAATCGCCAGCGAAGCAGGCGACTAGCGACCTAACACTCGATGACGTTGACCGCGAGACCGCCTTCGCTGGTCTCCTTGTATTTCGTGTTCATGTCGAGTCCGGTTTGACGCATCGTTTCGATGACGGCGTCGAGCGAAACCAAGTGCGTGCCGTCTCCGTGCAAAGCCAAGCGAGCCGCACTCACCGCAGTGGTCGAGGCAATCGCGTTGCGTTCGATGCAGGGCACCTGAACGAGACCGCCAATCGGATCGCACGTGAGGCCGAGGTGGTGCTCCATTGCGATCTCGGCCGCGTTTTCGATTTGATGCGGGGTCCCGCCAAGCACAGCGCACAGTCCAGCAGCGGCCATTGCACATGCGGGACCCACCTCGCCCTGGCAGCCGGCTTCTGCGCCAGAAATCGAGGCGTTCGCTTTGAACAGCGACCCGATTGCGGTCGCGGTGAGCAGATAGGTACGAATTGATTCGGTGGTCACACCGGGCGTGAATCGCAACGCATACATCGCTACCGCGGGAACGATTCCGGCTGCGCCGTTTGTCGGGGCCGTCACCACACGACCGCCGGCAGCGTTTTCTTCGTTCACGGCAAGTGCGAACGCGTGAAGCCATTCGGTCGTTGTGTCGTGGTCGGGGTTCGACTGTGCCTCGAGGTTCGACCGCAGTTGAGCGGCGCGACGCTGAACGTGCAGTCCGCCCGGCAATTCACCGCTGCCCGACAGTCCAGCCGTCACGCAGTCGTGCATCGTCGACCAGATCAGATCCAACCGCTCGTTGATTTCGTCCAGCGTGTGCACGGCGAGTTCATTGCGCAGCGCCACATCGGCAATCGACATCTTGTTCTCGTCACACAACGCCATGAGTGTCGCCGAGTCGGTGAACGGCATTGGCCAGTCGACCTGTGAACCTGCGAGGCGCGATTCGCCGTCGCGACGGATGAATCCGCCACCAATGGAGAAGTACGTCTCGTCGGCGAGGGTCTCGCCCTGGGCATCCGTCGCCGTCAATGTCATTGCGTTGGCGTGACCGGGCAGGCGCGTGCGGGGTTGAAACTCAATGTCGGCACGCTCGAACACAATCGTGTGAGTGCCGGCGAGGGTGACGGTCGGGTTGTCGTCGAGTCGTTCCCACGCGCCACGCACAATCGTGGGGTCCGCCGTTTCGGGAGCATGCCCGGCGAGACCGGCGACGATTGCGCTCGGTGTGCCGTGACCGACACCCGTGCTGCCGAGCGACCCGAACAGAACGCAGTGCACGCGGCTGACCGCATCCAGTCGGCCGGATTCGGCGAGAGAGCGAGCGAACTGCTCGGCGGCCCGCATCGGGCCAACGGTGTGTGAGCTGGACGGACCCAACCCAAGAGAGAAGAGGTCAAAAGCCGAGACGTACGCAGTCACGGTGTGAGCATATGACTAAATCCAGCTCGGAAGCCACATATGTGATTGCCAGAACCAGAACGGCGTTTGCATGCCCGTCCAGATGGGATAGAAGAAAGCACTAATCATCAGGCTGAGCACAACGAAGTATGCAACGAATTGGATGCCCGAAACCCGCCGATATCGTGGTGCATCGCGTGACCCCAAAATGGCCTGCAGGCCGAACACGAGTGCGAGCACAAGGAAGGGTTCAAAGACAATCGAATAGAACTGGAACACCGTGCGGTTGAGGTACGCCATCCACGGCAGGTAACCCGCGGCCAGACCGAGCAACACCATGCCGAATTGCCAGCGACGCGAGCGAATAAACGCGATGAGCAGCCACACGAGCGCCGCCACGGCGGCGTACCAAATGAGCGGGTTCGGAATCGGAGTGATGGCCGACGCACACTCGCTGTACTGGCAACCGTTCTCGCCGAGCTTGCCGCTCTCGAAGAACATGCTCGTCGGGCGGCTCATCAGGAGCCAGGTCAGCGGGTTCGACTGGTACGGGTGCGAGGCCGTGAGTCCGATGTGGAATTCGTACGCCTGACGGTGGAAGTCCCACAGTCCTTGGAACCATTCCGGCACCCACGCAAAAATTCCCGACCATTGTTCGTTGACGTGCGTGGCAAACCAGTCGCGGTTGTAACCACCGCTCGTCACGATCCAGCCGGTCCAGGTGGCGAGGTAGGTCACGGCGGCGACAGGCACGAGCAGGATGAACGCGCCGAGTGCTCGCCAGATGATTGGCTGTGGCCACCAGGTCAGCCCCGCGACGCGTCGGTCGACGATGTCCATCACGACAACCCACACGCCGAAGGCGGCGAGCACGTAGATACCCGACCACTTGATTCCGCAGGCCAGACCGAACGCGACACCGGCCGCGAGCAGCCACGGCCGCCAGAATCGGGTGTGCTCGCGTGCGCGTATCCATTCACGATCGAGCAGTAATAAGTAGAACGCGAGTAGCACGACGAACATGAGGAGTCCGTCGAGAATCGACACGCGAGACATGACGATGGCCTGACCATCGATGGCGAGCAGAAGTCCGGCAAGCACGCCCATCAGCGTCGAACCGGTGAGGCGGCGTGCGATAAGTGCGATGAGCAACACGGCAAACGTGCCAGCGAGAGCGACGGCGAGTCGCCAGCCAACCGGGTCGATGCCAGCGGTCGGGGCCATGCCGAGCGCGATGAGCCATTTGCCAAACGGCGGATGCACGACAAACGACGCCGTCGTATTAAACGTGTCTGCTCCGCCCGAGTTGAACACGGGGTCGGTGTTTTCAGGCCACGTTGCTTCGTAGCCGAGGTTGAACAGCGTCCACGCGTCTTTGACGTAGAAGGTCTCATCGAAGACGAGCGAGTGCGGGCTGCCGAGGTTCCAGATGCGCAAGATAAAAGCGAAGATCGTGACCGCAATCGGCCCGCCCCAGAACCATGCGCTCGCACGGCGCGGCGACGAGAGAACGCGCGACCACCAGTCGTCGAGGCGCGAACCGGTTATCTCGCGAGCGTGCTCGGCCACTGTGGTCACGCCAACAGCCTAACCACCCGTTCCACCTGCCAAACTGACTGTCGTGATCATCCTCGGCGGCACTCCCATCGGCAACCTCGGCGACGCCTCACCGCGCCTGCGCGAGATGCTCGAGACGGTCACGGTCGTTGCGTGTGAAGACACCCGCACGACGTCGAAGCTGTTGGCCGCGCTGGCGATTACTAACCGCCCGAAGCTCGTCGCTCTGCACGAACACAACGAAAGTGCGCGAGTGGATGACCTGCTCACCCTCGCGCGAGAAACCGACGTGCTCGTTCTGAGCGACGCAGGCATGCCCACGGTGAGCGACCCGGGCTTCGTTCTCGTACGTGCCGCCGTTGAAGCGGGCGTCGGCGTCACGGTGATACCCGGTCCGTCGGCGGTCATCACCGCGCTCGCCGTGTCGGGACTTCCCACCGACCGTTTTACGTTTGAAGGGTTCCTGCCGCGCAAGGCGGGCGACCGTCGAGCGATGTTTGCGAACCTCGAGCGAGAGCCGCGCACGATGGTGTTTTTCGAGAGTCCGCACCGCATTGCCGAGTCTCTCGAGGATGCGCGCGACGTGCTCGGAGCGGACCGTCCGGCCGCGGTGTGCCGCGAGCTCACCAAGATGTTCGAAGAAGTTCGGCGCGGGGGATTGGGCGAGCTGGCCGAGTGGGCACGCGATGAGGTACGCGGAGAAATCGTTGTGGTGATTGGCGGGGCTGTGGCTCGTGCATCCGTCAGCTTCGAGGATGCTCTCGCGCAGGTACTCGCACTCACCGCATCGGGCACGAGCCTCAAGGATGCCTCGGCGCAGGTTGCCGAGATGACGGGTTTGAGCAAGCGCGATCTCTACCAAGGTGCGCTCTCGACGAAGCAACCACGCGCGCGGATTTAGACTGGAGCACATGTCTGCGCCCAAGAACTTCTATGTCACGACGCCGATCTTCTATGTCAACGACGTGCCCCACATCGGTCACGCCTACACGGAGGTCGCCGCGGACGTTCTCGCGCGCTGGCATCGCCAGTCGGGTGATGACACCTGGCTGCTCACGGGAACCGACGAGCACGGTCAGAAGATCTTGCGCACGGCGACCGCCAACGGTGCAACGCCGAAGGAATGGGCTGACCGACTTGTCGAGAGCGCGTGGAAACCACTCCTCACCACCATCGATATTCGTAACGATGACTTCATTCGCACGACCGAGCCTCGTCACGAAGACAACGTGCAGAAGTTCCTGTCGCTTCTTCACGACAAGGGATTCATTTACACGGGCGAGTACGAAGGTGCGTACTGCGTTGGGTGCGAGGAATACAAGCAGTCGAGCGACCTCGTTGCCGGTGCAAGCGAGTACGAGGGTCAGCAGGTCTGTGCGATCCACTCGAAGCCCGTCGAAATCTTGCACGAGAAGAACTACTTCTTCAAGATGAGCCAGTTCGAGCAGCAGTTGCTTGACCTCTACGAAGCGCGTCCCGATTTCGTTCAACCCGAGTCGGCGCGCAATGAGGTCATCCAATTCGTCAAGCAGGGTCTCGCGGACTTGTCGATTTCGCGCGGCACGTTCGACTGGGGCATCAAGCTCCCGTGGGATGAGTCGCACGTGGTCTATGTGTGGTTCGACGCCCTGCTGAACTACATCACCGCAGCCGGCTATGGCAGCGATGACGTGAAGCTCGCGAAACTGTGGCCCGCCACGCATATCGTCGGTAAGGACATCCTTCGCTTTCACGCTGTCATTTGGCCGGCAATGCTTCTCGCCGCTGGTATGGATGTGCCGCACCAGGTGTTTGGTCACGGCTGGCTCCTGGTCGGTGGCGAGAAGATGTCGAAGTCAAAGCTCACGGGCATCGCGCCAAACGACATCACCGACACGTTCGGGTCGGATGCGTTTCGCTACTACTTCTTGAGCGCGATTGCGTTCGGGCAAGATGGGTCGTTCTCGTGGGAGGACCTCTCCGCTCGTTACCAGGCGGAACTTGCCAACGGGTTCGGCAACCTCGCGTCGCGCGTGCTCGCGATGACGCAGAAGTACTTTGACGGGGTCGTCCCGGCCGCTGCGGATGTTCAGCCGGCTGACAAGGCGATTGCCGACGTTGCGCTCGCCGCAATCGCGCAGGCTGATGACGCGATCAACCGTCTCGCCATTCACGAGGCAATCACCTCGGTGTGGACGTTGGTGGATGCGCTCAACGGCTACATCACCGAGCAGGCTCCGTGGGCACTCGCGAAAGACCCCGCCAACGCTGACCGGTTGGCAACGGTGCTCAACACGTGCGCTGAGGGATTGCGCGTGCTCAGCGTCGCGCTGTCTCCGGTAATCCCGAAAGCCTCTGGTATCTTGTGGACCGCGCTTGGCGCGGAAGCAACCATGGGCTCGCTCGACGAACAGCCGATTCGTGCCTGCGGTGCGTGGAACCAGTTGCCAGTCGGCACGACGGTGTCGGAGCTGGCGCCGTTGTTCCCGCGCATTGAAGCAGAGACTGCGACCGAAACCAAACCGGAATAGGCATATGTCGGAATCGGCATATATTCGTCACCGCGAATCAAGAGCGGAACATGGTCAAACGCGTGACCTGTCGTACCCGCCGTTGCCGGAACCATTGCCGGTCGCGGTCTATGACAACCACTCGCACCTCGAGATCAGCGATGGCGACGAGCCCATTGACTACCGCGAGCAGGTGAGCCGTGCTGCGGAGGTCGGCGTGGTTGGTGTGATTCAGGTCGGTGGCGACGTGCCGACTTCTGAATGGTCGGCCGAGACCGCGGCGACCGAACCGCGCATGCTCGCCGCCGTCGCGATACACCCGAACGAAGCTCCGAACTACGCCGCCGCCGGAACGCTCGATTCCGCGCTCGCTCGCATCGACGAACTCGCTGCCTTGCCTCGCACGCGGGCAATTGGCGAAACAGGACTCGACTTCTTCCGCACCGGCCCAGAGGGTCACGCCGCGCAGTTCTTCTCGTTTGAATCTCACATCGGGCTTGCCAAGAAGCACGACATCGCGATGCAGATTCACGACCGGGATGCGCACGACGAGGTCATCGAAACTCTCCTGCGCGTCGGCGCTCCCGAGAAGACGGTCTTCCACTGTTTCTCGGGCGATGCCGACATGGCCCGCATTGCTGCCGATCACGGCTGGTACCTCTCGTTTTCGGGCACCATCACGTTCAAGAAGAACGACCACTTGCGCGAAGCGTTGCAGTTGATTCCGCGTGACCTGATTTTGGTCGAGACGGATGCGCCATTCCTGACCCCGACGCCTTACCGCGGTCGCCCCAATGCGCCGTATCTCGTGCCCATCACCATGCGTGCGATGGCCGAGGTGCTCGAAGCGGACCTCGGCGACCTGTGTGCGCAGGTGGCGAGCAACACCGAACACGTCTACGGCTCGTGGGCGGACGGGCTTCTGTGAGCGAGTCCGTCGATTCTCTCGCCGGCTCTCCCGCCAACCTGCCCGTCAAGTTATTGGGCCCCGCCGAGATTCGTGAACTCGCCGAACGTCTCGACGTCGCGCCAACCAAAAAGCTCGGCCAAAACTTCGTCATCGACGCGAACACGGTGCGCAAGATTGTCAAGACGGCAGGTGTTCATTCGGGCGAGACCGTTGTAGAGGTCGGACCGGGGTTGGGCTCGTTGACGCTCGGGTTGCTTGAGTCCGGCGCAAGCGTGGTTGCCGTGGAGATTGACGCGCGACTCGCGGCAGCTTTGCCGAGCACGGTCGACGCGTTCGCTCCGGGTTCGTCACTAACGGTCATCCACGAGGATGCCCTCGCGATCGAAGAACTTCCGAGCAACCCTTCCCGGCTCGTCGCCAACCTGCCCTACAACGTGTCGGTGCCGGTCTTGTTGCACTTCATGGAGCATTTTGCGAGCATCCGCTCAGGCGTGGTGATGGTGCAGGCCGAAGTTGGTCATCGCCTCGCCGCGACGCCGGGATCAAAGGTCTATGGCAGTCCGAGTGTGAAAGCGGCTTGGTATGGGTCGTGGCGCATCGCGGGGACCGTCAGTCGTCAGGTGTTCTGGCCGGTGCCCAATGTCGACTCGGTTCTCGTCGGGTTCGAGCGGCATGGCGCCGCTTCGGGCGAACCGGGCGACGATGCTCTGCGGATGCGCACATTCACTCTCATCGATGCTGCCTTCGGTCAGCGTCGCAAGATGCTCCGGCAGGCGCTCGCCGAGTTGTTCGGTGGCAGCGGCCCGGCGTCCGACGCGCTTGAAGCCGCAGGTATCCCGCCGACCAAGCGTGGCGAGGAGCTCGTGCTCGATGACTTTGTGCGGCTTGCTCGCGTGAAGTTCGACTGACCTTCGGTTGGGTAGATTAAGTGCCATGTCAGGGAGCCCCGCACGTGAGATGGTTCACGTTCGCGCACCGGGAAAGATTAACGTCTTTCTGCGGGTCGGAGCACTCATGGATGACGGCTACCACGAAGTGGCCACGGCGTACCAAGCGGTGAGTGTGTACGAAGACGTGCGCGCGTATCCCGCTGATGATTTCTCGATGACCGTCACCGGAACGGTTGACGTCTCGGGCGTGCCGACCGATGGATCGAACCTCGCAATCAAGGCAGCCATGCTGCTCGCCAAACACACCGGCTACACGAGTGGTGTGCGCTTTGAAATCGACAAGCACGTGCCGGTGGCCGGCGGAATGGGGGGCGGATCGGCGGATGCCGCAGCAGCACTCGTAGCTTGCGATGCGCTATGGCAGACCCACGTGCCGAAAGACGAGATGCACGAACTGGCCAGTCAACTCGGTGCCGATGTGCCCTTTGCGCTGATGGGCGGAACTGCAGTGGGGTCGGGTCGTGGCGACCGGTTGAGTCCGGCGCTCGCTTCCGGTCACTTCGAATGGGTTCTGGTTATCTCTGACGGTGGGCTCTCCACGCCAGGTGTCTATGCCGAACTGGATGCGCACCGCGCGCGCCACGTGCATGACATCGCCCCCGCCCCGACTTCTCCCGTGGTCGACGCTGACGTATTGACCGCGTTGCGCCAGGGCGACCCCGTCATGCTCGCTGAGGCGATGCGTAACGACCTACAGGCCGCCGCGCTTCACCTCGACCCGTCACTTGTCGAGGTGCTCGAGCTCGGCGAAGCGCGCGGCGCGCTCGCCGGCATCGTCTCTGGCTCGGGCCCGACCGTCGCTTTTCTCGCTGAAGACTCCGCATCGGCCGGTGAACTGCAGGCAGCCCTTGCGCGCGCGGGACATCACGTCGTTCGCGCCACGGCCCCGGTGCATGGCGCCAGGGTTGTTGAATAAGTGAGTCGTCGAGTAATGGCGCACGGTCTCGGATCCAGCTAGTGGCTCACCTGCTCGGTGCCGAGGGAATCCGCCTCGAATATCCCACACGTGTCGTTTTCGACGACGTGACGATTGGCCTCTCTGAGGGCGACCGCATCGGCGTCGTCGGCAAAAACGGTGACGGCAAGTCGACGCTACTCGGTCTGCTCGCCGGAACGCGTGAACCTGATGGCGGCCAGGTGACTCGCCGAGGTGGCGTCACGATTGGCATGCTCGACCAGAGCGACACCCTCGACCCGAACTCGACGGTCGGGTTCGCGGTCGTCGGTGATGCGCAAGAGCACGAGTGGGCATCCAATTCGGTGGTTCGGGATGTGCTGGCTGGCCTTCTCGCGGACATCGACTGGCACGCCACGGTGTCGACGCTCTCCGGAGGTCAACGCCGGCGTGTGGCACTTGCTGCACTGCTCGCCGGTGACTGGGACATCCTCTTTCTCGACGAACCGACGAACCACCTCGACGTCGAGGGCATCGCGTGGCTCGCACGTCACCTCAAGAACCGCTGGCCCGCCAACCAAGGTGGGCTCGTGGTCGTCACGCACGACCGGTGGTTTCTCGACGAAGTGTGCACGGCGACGTGGGAGGTGCACGACCGCATCATCGAACCATTCGAAGGCGGATACGCGGCGTACATCTTGCAGCGTGTGGAGCGCGATCGCATGGCCGCAGCGAGCGAGTCGAAGCGCCAGAACCTCATGCGAAAAGAGTTGGCCTGGCTGCGTCGGGGTGCGCCGGCGCGAACATCCAAACCGAAGTTTCGTATCGAAGCCGCCAACGAACTCATCGAAAACGAGCCGCCGCCACGCAATACTGTCGAGCTCGCGTCGATGGCGATGCAACGACTCGGCAAGGACGTTGTCGACCTGGAGAATGTCGGCGTGCGTTTCGGCGACCGCACGATTCTTGCCGATGTGACTTGGCGCATTGCTCCCGGTGAGCGCACGGGCGTGCTCGGCGTCAACGGAGCCGGCAAGTCGACGCTCTTGAGCCTCGTTTCGGGTGCACTCGAACCGACAAGCGGTCGCGTCAAGCGCGGCAAGACAATCAAGGTTGCCGTGCTCAGTCAGGAGCTCGCCGAGCTCGCCGAGTTTGCAGACGAGCGCGTGAGTGCGGTCATCGCGCGCAAACGCACGAGCTATGTCGCTGGTGGCAAAGAGATGACACCCGCGCAGTTGCTCGAGCGTCTCGGGTTCACTTCCGCACAACTCTCCACCTACGTGCGCGAACTCTCAGGTGGCCAGAAGCGTCGACTTCAGCTGTTGCTCATTCTGCTCGACGAGCCGAACGTTTTGATTTTGGATGAGCCGACCAACGATCTTGACACCGACATGTTGGTGGCCATGGAGGACCTGCTCGACACGTGGCCGGGCACACTGCTCGTCGTCTCGCACGATCGTTACTTGCTCGAGCGCATCACCGACAACCAGTTCGCCGTGCTCGACGGACATCTGCGTCACCTCACGCGCGGAGTGGACCAGTACCTCGAGTTGCGGGCAGCTGCCCTGAAGGCCGGCGGGTCCGGTAGCTCGGGTGGTTCCGGCGGGGGAGTAACGGCCCACAAAGAATCGCGCGTTCCCGCGCTGACCGGCGCCGACCTGCGCAATGCCGAGAAGGAAGTTTCGGCAATTGATCGCAAGATCACGAAATTGCAGGGCGAGATTGCGGCGACGCACGAAGCGCTCGCATCGCACAATCAGAATGACTTCGTGGGGTTGAGCGAGCTCACCGGTCGCGCTGGACAGCTGGCGACCGAGATTGCCGAGCTTGAGACCCGTTGGCTCGAGTTGTCGGAGCAGATCGAGGCGAGTAGGTAACTCGTTGCCGGCGCCGGCGCGTGGAAAAGACCGACTAATCGACCGCCGACTCGCCAGCCGTGGTGTCGGCGAGGTCGAGACTCAGCCGACGCAGTGACTCCGCGAGCTTGCGTTGCTCGGCTCGCGAGAGCCCACCGAGAATCGCCGCCTCGGCATCGATCAGTCGGGTGATGGCGGCGTCGACGCGGGTGAGCCCGACCGAGGTCATTTCGACGAGCACACCGCGGCCGTCGTTCGGGTCATCGCGGCGGGTGACGAGTCCGCTTTCGACGAGCTTGTCGATGCGGTTCGTCATCGTGCCGCTCGAGACGAGCGTCTGCTGGAGTAACGCTTTTGGGCTCAACTGAAACGGCGAACCTGCGCGGCGAAGAGCGGCGAGCACGTCGAATTCCCACGCCTGAAGTTTCGAGCGACTGAATGCTTGCCGACGCGCGCGGTCGAGCAGGCGTGAGAGTCGACCGACTCGAGACAGAACCTGAAGTGGGGTGAAGTCGAGGTCGGGGCGTTCACGTCGCCACGCCGAAACGATGCGGTCGACTTCGTCGTGCTCATCCGGTGTCGAATCTGGTTCGTGGGCGGTCACGTCACCATTATTCCGCTTACGTTTCTGGCAGACTTGACCCGTGCTGTTCTCGGTGACGAGAGCCTGCATTTTCCGCCATGGTGTAATGGCAGCACCACAGCCTTTGGAGCTGTTTGTCTAGGTTCGAGTCCTGGTGGCGGAGCGTTAGGAGTAAACGTGACCGACAGCAATCTCGCCATCGTGATCTTGGCCGCAGGCCAGGGAACACGCATGAAGTCGACGACTCCCAAACTGTTGCACAAACTTGCAGGTGTGACCGTTGTCAGTCACGTACTCGCGACCGCACGTGAACTCGACGCTGCGCACGTCGTGTCTGTTGTTCGTCACGAACGAGACCGCCTTGTCGAGGTCATCGAAGTTGACCTGCCCACGAGCATCATCGTCGACCAAGACGAGGTTCCGGGCACCGGCCGAGCTGTCGAATTGGCCGTGGCCGCACTGCCTGCTGCCTTTAGCGGTGACGTGCTCGTTCTCAACGGAGACGTGCCTTTGCTCGATGCCGAGACGTTACGTGACACGCTGATCACTCACCGCACATCCGGTGCTGCCGCCACGATTCTGACCGCAGTGCTCGACGAGCCCCACGGTTATGGACGCGTGATTCGGGATGCGCAGGGCGCAGTTAGCCGCATCGTCGAGCACAAAGACGCGAGCGCCGACGAGCTCGCGGTCGCCGAGATCAATGCGGGAATCTACGTCTTCGCGCTCGAGTCGCTTCGCGCTCAACTGTCGAAGTTGACGCTCGACAACTCGCAAGGAGAGAAGTACCTCACCGATGTGATTGGGTTGCTCAATCAGGACGGCCACCCGGTGGGCGCATCCATCATCTCGCCCGCATGGAAGGTCGAAGGCATCAACGACCGCGCGCAGCTCGCGCAGGCGGCCGCACGACTCAACGCGATGATCATTCGCGGCTGGCAGCTCTCGGGTGTCACGGTTATCGACCCCGGTACGACCTGGATCGACCTCAACGTCAAGCTCGGTCTCGACGTCGAAATCAAGCCCGGCACGCAACTTCTTGGCGCGACGACAATCGACGAAGGCGCCATCATCGGCCCCGACACCACGTTGCTCGATACCGAAGTCGGTGCCCGGGCGATAATCAAGCGAACGGATGCAACACTCGCGGTCATCGGAGAGGGTGCCGAGGTTGGCCCCTTCTCTTATCTGCGACCGGGCACGTACCTCGGAGCCGACGGCAAGATCGGCACGTTCGTTGAGACGAAGAACGCGAAGATCGGCGCAGGTAGCAAGGTCCCGCACCTCTCGTACATCGGCGATGCCGAAGTGGGCGAGCAGAGCAACATCGGCGCGGGAACGATCGTGGCGAACTACGACGGCGTTAACAAGCACCGCACGACGGTCGGCTCACACGTGCGCACGGGATCTCACAATGTTTTCGTCGCCCCGGTTACGATTGGCGATGGAGCGTATTCCGGAGCGGGAACGGTCATCCGAAAGGATGTTCCCGCTGGTGCACTCGCGGTCAATGTGGCCCCGCAACGCAACATGGACGGCTGGGTCGTTGCCAACCGTCCGGGAACCAAAGCGGCGGAAGCGGCCGAGGCGACAAGTTCAACGAAGAACACAAACTGACCCACCACTGACGTGGCTTCGGTCACAGCGAAAGAGGACACGTGAGCGAAATCACCACCCCCAACAAGAAGAAACTCGTTCTCGTGTCGGGTCGCGCTCATCCTCAACTCGCGCAAGACATCGCCACCGAGCTCGGCATCGAAGTGACCGAGACTGATCTACGCACGTTCGCAAACGGTGAGATATACGCGCGCTACAGCGAGAGCATCCGTGGTGCTGATGTGTTCGTGCTTCAGTCGCACGGCACGCCCATCAACGAGTGGATCATGGAGCAGCTCATCATGCTCGACGCGCTAAAGCGTGCGTCGGCGAAGCGCGTGACGGTGGTCGCACCGTTCTACCCCTACGGGCGCCAGGACAAGAAGGGTCGTGGTCGCGAGCCGATTTCCGCCCGCCTCATGGCTGACCTCTTCAAGACCGCCGGCGCCAACCGCATAATGAGTATCGACATTCACGCGTCGCAGATTCAGGGATTCTTCGACGGCCCGTTCGACCACCTGTTCGGCATGCCCGTTCTGCTCGAGCACTTCCGTGCCCAGCTCGACCCGTCGACGCTGACTGTGGTCTCACCCGACATGGGTCGGGTGCGCGTCGCCGACATTTGGAGCGAGAAGCTCGGTGCTCCGCTGGCCATCATTCACAAACGCCGCGACCCGAAGGTGCACAACGAGGTCACGGTTCACGAAATCGTCGGTGAGGTCAAGGGACGCGTGTGCTTGCTCGTCGACGACATGATCGACACTGGCCGCACCATCGTGAAGGCGGCCGAAGCGCTCAAGGCCAACGGCGCCATCGGCGTCGTCGTGGCCGCGACGCACGCCGTGTTCTCCGACCCCGCAACCGAAATCCTGCAGAACCCCGCGATTGACTCGGTCGTCGTGACAGACACGCTTCCGATTCCGGATGCGAAACGCTTCCCGACCCTGACCATCCTGCCCATCGCACCGCTGTTGGCTCGCGCAATTCGCGAGGTCTTCGACGACGGATCAGTGACAAACCTCTTCGACGGCGCCGCCTAAACGTTAAAGACCAAGTTCCGCGCGAGTGGGCGGGTTACACCCGGCACGTGAGCACGTGATCGCGCCGACGCGAGCCGCGAGAGTGAGCGCATCCGCCCACTGATCGCTCGTCAGTGAACGAAGGCGAGTGGTCGGCGAAACGCCGCCGGCACCTCCGAGAGCGTCGCGCTCTTGAAGGCCGAACAGCGTGGCCCCAAGGAACGAGTCACCTGCGCCGACCGTGTCGACTAGCTCGATGACGGGCGCGGGAACATCCGTCACCCGATTGCCATCGAGGTACAGCGTCGCTCCGGCCGACCCGCGCGTCACAATGACCGCACGACCCGCCTGAGACCAGGTCGCCGCGACCGACTCAACCTCGTTGGGCGAGTAGAGCCAAGCGATGTCTTCGTCACTCGCCTTGATGATGTGCGCGACGGCCGTCTGGCGTTCGACGCGGGTGCGTTCGGCATCGCGTTCAAAACCAAGACCGGGGCGGATGTTGAGATCAATGACAACAGTGGTCTCATTACTCTCGTGCAAACGTGTCGCCGTGCGCTCGATCGCGCGTGAACCCGGCTCAATGGCGATCGCAACCGAGCCCATCACGAATGCCGCGGGCGCCTTCGTGACGAGGTCGGCGAGGTCGAGTTCGGTCAGACCCCAGTCGGCCGTGCCGTTGATGTAGAAGCTGTAACTGGCCTTGCCGTGGTCGTCGAGCGTGGCGACGGCGAGGGTGGTCGGGTCGGTCGTACGAATCAGGTGAGCGAGGTTGATCGACTCGGGAGCCAGCCAGTCGTGCAACTTGACTCCGAAAGCATCCACGCTCATTCGTGCGACGAACGTCACCTCGGTACCGAGCCGTGCGAGAGCGATGCTGACGTTTGCCGGTGCGCCACCAGTCTTGGCTTGGTAGGAACCGTCAGCCTGCTGGATGAGGTCGATGAGCGCTTCGCCGACGACAACAATTTGCTTCGACATGTGCGACTCCTTCGGGCTCAGATGAGCACAGGCTAGTGCGTGCTCGGTTCAGCCTCAATCTCTGAACGGTCACCCGACCAGAGCGTGTGAAACGTGCCGGCCATGTCGACGCGCTTGTAGGTGTGCGCCCCGAAGAAGTCGCGCTGACCCTGAACGAGTGCGGCGGGAAGGCGTGGTGCGCGCAGTCCGTCGTAGTACGAAAGAGACGATGCGAATGCCGGTACGGGGATGCCCGCCAGCGAAGCGCCCGCAACGATTCGGCGCCACGACGGGAGTGACGACCCAATGGCTTTCGTGAAGTAGCCGTCGAAGAGCAGCGACAGCAGGTTGGGGTTCGTGTCGTATGCGTCGGCGATGCGGTTGAGGAACTGCGCACGGATGATGCAACCACCACGCCAGATCTTCGATACGGCGCCGAGGTTGATGTTCCAACCGTATTCGGCAGCGCCGGCACGGATGGCGTCGAATCCCTGTGCGTACGCGATGATCTTCGATGCGTAGAGCGCGTTGCGAACTTCCTCGACGAGCTTCGTCTTGTCGGTTGCGGCGAATGCGAACGTGTCAGCGGGAAGGTTGTTCACGGCGGCGCGCTGAGCGGCCTGCGAGGAGAGTGAGCGGGCGAACACGGCTTCGGCGATGCCCGAGACGGGAACGCCGAGGTTGAGCGAGGTCTGAACGGTCCAGACGCCCGTGCCCTTTGAGCCGGCCTGGTCGAGCACGATGTCAACGAACGGCTTGCCCGTTTTCGCATCCACCTGTCGCAGTACCTCGGCCGTGATCTCGATGAGGTACGACTCGAGTTCGCCCTTGTTCCACTCGGTAAAGATGTCGGCGATTTCGGCGGGGCTGTAACCACCGGCGCTGCGCAGAATGTCAAACGCTTCGGCGATGAGTTGCATGTCGGCGTATTCGATGCCGTTGTGGATCATCTTGACGAAGTGACCGGCACCGTCGGTGCCGACGTGCGTGACACAGGGTTCGCCTTCAGCGATTGCGGCGATGGACGAAAGAATTGGTCCGAGTGTCTTGTATGACTCGACACTGCCGCCGGGCATGATGCTTGGGCCCTTGAGTGCACCTTCTTCACCACCCGAGATTCCAGCGCCGACGAAGTGCACGCCGGTCTCGCTCACGGCCTTCTCGCGACGAATCGTGTCGGTGAAGAGTGCGTTGCCACCGTCGACGATGATGTCGCCCGGCTCGAAGCGCTCGGCGAGCTGGGTGATGACGGCGTCGGTGCCTGCACCCGCCTGAACCATGATGATGGCTGTGCGGGGCTTGGCGAGCGAGGCAACAAACTCATCGATCGTTTCGCTCGCGATGAAGTTGGCCTCGGGATGTTCCGACACGAGCAGGCGCGTTCGCTCAGGTGAGCGGTTGAACACGGCGACGGTGTTGCCCTCTCGGCTCGCGAGGTTGCGTGCAAGGTTCGACCCCATGACTGCAAGTCCGACGACTCCGATGTTTGCCTGTGCCTGTGCCATGACCGAATCGGCTCCTTGAATTGAGGGGGGGGGTGTATGTGTGCGGGGTGGTGGAAACGGAAATACCGTGCTCAAGATTACCGAATACTGGCGCCCCGATTTTCTGCCAGGTCACTCTCGGGCTACACTTACCAACGAACTTCGGCGAGGGTGAACTGGGTAGCTGGCAACAGCGACAGGTTGACCGTAATCGACGCGGTGGATGTGCTTCTTTTTTCTTTGAAAGCGTCTCCTCGTGCGATTGGCCGAGTACCGAGACCAACGAAATAACAAGAAGGAGCCATCATGGCTGAAGAACTCGACAACAAGGTGCCCGCTGCGGTTCGCACCGAATTCGGCAAGGGTTTCGCTCGTCGTCTGCGTGCAGCCGGCCAGATTCCCGCCGTCATCTACGGCCACGGCTCGGACACGCGTCACGTATCCGTTCCCGCTCACCAGGTCAGCCTGTTGCTTCGCAAGAAGAACGCTGTTCTCGACCTGCAGATCGAGGGCAAGAGCCAGCTCGTTCTCGTCAAGGACGTGCAGAAAGACCCCGTGCACATGATCATTGAGCACATCGACCTCGTTGAGATCATCAAGGGCGAGACCGTTGTCGTTGAGGTGCCCGTGCATGTCACCGGCTCTGCTCTCTCGGGCACGATCGTCGAGCTCGACGTCAAGACGCTCCACCTGCAGGCCGAAGCGATGCACATCCCCGAGTTCGTCGAGGTCAGCATCGAAGGCGCACTGCCCGGATTCCGCGTCCACGTTGGTGACGTGAAGCTTCCTGCTGGTGTGACGGTCGTCGGTGACACCGACGGTCTCGTGGTACACGTTCACGCTCCTCGCGGTGTTGACATGGGCGAGACGGCCGCCGAACTTGAAGCTGAGCTCGCTGACGAGGCCGCTCACGCTGAGCACAAAGAAGAGATTCACCAGGCACAGCACGATGCGGAGAAGGCTGCGGCGGAAGCCGACGCTGAGCTTTCGGGTGCCGCTGCTGAGGCTGAGAAGTCCGCGGAGTAATCCTGTCCTCTGACAACGTGTGGCTCGTAGTCGGGCTCGGTAACCCCGGGCCCGACTACGCCGCTCATCGCCACAACGTAGGCCAGATGGCTCTGAGTGTGCTTGCCGACGAAATGTCGGCTTCTTTTGTTTCACACAAGGCCGGCGCGCAGGTCGCCACCGGTTTCACGGCTCCGGGCGGGTCGAAGCTCATCCTCGCCAAACCGAACACCTTCATGAACCTCTCGGGCAAGCCCACGGCCGCCCTTCTGAAATTTTTCTCGCTCGCACCCGATCGACTCATCGTGCTGCACGACGAACTCGACATCGATTTCGACGACGTCCGCGTGAAATTTGGCGGTGGTCATGGCGGACACAATGGATTGCGTGACATCATTGCCGCCACCGGTACGAACGAGTTTGCGCGCGTGCGGATCGGTATCGGGCGTCCGCCCGGCCGGCAAGACTCGGCCGATTTCGTGTTGAGCGCATTTAGTCGCAATGAACGGGACGCGCTGCCGAACATCCTCGTCGACGCCGCTGATGCCACTCGACTCATCGTGACCGAGGGTGTGCTGGCGGCTCAGCAAAAGTTCAACACCAAAAGCGCGCCGTAAACTGACCACGTGGTTTTTTCCGGGTTGACGCGCGCCCTCGTCGGCTCAGGTGCGTTCGCGACCGCACTCGACCAGGCCGGTCATGATGCCGACTTCTCGCTCACTCCCGGACTCAACGCTCCGCTTCTCATCGCGATGCTGCGCGAGCGCACGGCGAAGAACAAACCAGCGGCGATTCTCGCGGTCACCGCAACGAGTCGCGAATCAGAGTCACTGCAGACAGCACTCGCTGCACTCGAGCCGACCGCGCTGCTTCTGGACTTTCCTGCGTGGGAAACGCTCCCGCACGAACGACTGAGTCCGAGCGCCGAAATTACTGGTCGCCGATTCGACACGCTTCGTCAGGTGACGGCGTGGGATGGCGTGCGACCACTCGTCGTTCTCGCGTCGGTACGCGCACTGTTGCAGCCGATTGCGAGCAACCTGCTCGATATCGATCCGGTCACCCTGGTCGCCGGTTCACGCGGCAACAACCTCGACGACCTGGCTCGCCAACTCACACACCTCGCCTACTCGCGAGTCGACATCGTCACTCGTCGTGGCGAATTCGCCGTGCGCGGTGGAATCCTCGACGTGTTCTCCCCAGTTGCGGATCATCCCGTGCGCGCGGATCTCTTCGGCGACGAGATCGAGACCATGCGCTGGTTCTCGGTGGCCGATCAGCGATCGATGGACGGCGATGTGGAGCGGGTCATCCTGCCGCCGTCTCGTGAGTTGCTGCTCACAGACTCGGTGCGTCAGCGCGCACGCGAGATGGAACACGAGTTTCCGGCGATTGCGGGCATGCTCACCAAGATCGGCGAAGGCATCGCAGTTGAGGGTATGGAGTCGCTCACGCCCGCACTCGTCGACAAACTGGTGCCGCTCACCGAATACTTGCCGCGTGACACGGCCGTCGCGATCATTGCACCTGAGCGTGTGGCCACCCGCGCAGTGAACCTCGGCGAGACGAACCGCGAGTTCCTCGACGCAGCCTGGAACGCGGCCACCGTCGGCGCGAGTGCGCCCATTGATTTGTCGGCCGGCGACTTTCTCACGCTCACACAGGTTCGGTCAGATTTCGCCCACGGACCGTGGTGGACGCTGAGCCCGTTCCAGAGTGGCGACGACGAAGACATCCGGATCGATGCCGACCCTGTGCCGAGCTTCGCGGGCAACGTCGATGGCGCGATCGAACACGTGGGCGAGAAGCTCCGTGAGGGCTGGTCGGTCGTCATCGCCTCCGCTGGCCATGGTCTGGTCGAACGTGCAGAACAGATGTTGGCCGAGCACACGCTGGCAGGTCGAATTGTGGATGCGCTGCCCGACACCCTCGAAAAGGGCGTGGCCTATCTGGTGCAAGCCAACCTCGAGCACGGGTTCGAGGTGGCGGATTCCTCGCTCGCACTTCTGACCGAGAGCGAGTTCTACGGGCGTTCCGCGACCTACGATTCGCGTGCGACGAAGAAGCTCGCAGGCAAACGCAGCAAGAACGTCGTTGATCCGTTGCAGCTCGAGGCCGGTGACATCGTCGTGCACGAGACCCACGGCATCGGGCGCTTTCTCGAGCTCGTCTCGCGCGAGGTGCCGAACTCGACGAACCGCAACGCGCCGCGCACCACCCGCGAATATCTCGTACTCGAGTACGCGCCAAGCAAGCGTGGCTTCCCCGGCGACAAGTTGTACGTGCCGACCGACCAGCTCGACCAGCTCACACGTTACGTCGGCGGTGAAGAACCGGCTCTGTCGAAGATGGGTGGCAGCGACTGGTCGCAGGCCAAGTCGAAGGCTCGTCGCGCCGTTCGTGACATTGCCGTGGAGCTTGTCAAGTTGTATTCGGCACGCATGGCGAGCAAGGGCCACGCGTTTGGCCCGGACACTCCGTGGCAGCGCGAACTTGAAGAAGCGTTTCCGTTCGCCGAGACGCCCGACCAACTGACGACGATTGATGAGGTCAAGGTCGACATGGAGCGGGCCATCCCGATGGACCGACTCATTTCGGGTGACGTCGGTTTCGGCAAGACCGAGGTGGCCGTGCGGGCCGCGTTCAAAGCCATCCAAGACGGTAAGCAGGTCGCGATGCTCGTGCCGACGACTCTGCTCGTTCGTCAACACGCAGAGACATTCAACGAACGATTCGCGGGCTTCCCCGTGCACCTTCGCGCACTGAGCCGATTTCAGACAGACAAAGAAGCGCGCGAGACTCTCGCCGGGCTCGCCGACGGAACCATCGACATGGTCATCGGCACGCACCGGTTGCTCAGTGACAATGTGCGGTTCAAAGACCTCGGTCTCGTCATCATCGACGAAGAGCAGCGCTTTGGTGTTGAACACAAGGATGCGCTGAAGAAACTCAAGACCAACGTCGACATCCTCGCGATGAGCGCAACGCCCATCCCGCGCACGCTCGAGATGGCAGTCACGGGCATACGCGAGATGTCGACGCTCGCCACCCCGCCCGAGGATCGCCACCCAATCCTCACGTTCGTCGGCCCGTATTCCGAGAAGCAGGTTGCGGCCGCGATTCGTCGCGAACTCCTTCGCGAGGGTCAAATCTTTTTCGTGCACAACCGCGTCTCGAGCATCAACCGTGTGGCGGCCGAACTCGCCGAACTCGTTCCCGAAGCACGCATTGCCGTCGCGCATGGTCAGTTGACCGAGCACCAACTCGAGCAGGTCATCGTCGACTTCTGGGAACGCAAGTTCGATGTACTCGTCTCGACGACAATCATCGAGACCGGTCTCGACATCGCCAATGCGAACACGCTCATCGTCGACCGCGCCGACAAGTACGGGCTGAGTCAGTTGCA
>CAZYYL010000001.1:25632-30420 GCA_964651425.1 uncultured Microbacteriaceae bacterium
CCGGTGGATGCGCGAATCCCCGAGGACTACCTCGACTCCGAGCGCCTTCGTCTCGAGGCGTATCAGAAGCTCTCGATCGCGAGCGCGCCCACGGCCAGCGAGGGTCAGATCGATTTGGTGCTGGATGAACTCACCGACCGGTACGGAGAGCCACCGGCTCCCGTGCAGACGCTTGCACGCGTATCCCGTCTTCGACGTCGCGCCCACGCTGCGTCGCTCAGCGAAGTCGTTGTCATTGGGCCGAACTTGCGGCTCACGCCGGTCGACCTGCCCGACTCGGTTCAGGTGCGTCTCGCGCGCATGTACCCCGGGTCGAAGTACGCACCGGCCGCCCGCGTGGTGACGATTCCCGTGCCCGACATGACGAGCCCTAATGCGCCCGATCTCGTTGAGTGGGTTGGGGGAGTGCTGACCGCGCTATTTCTGAACGCGAGCACGTCCAGCACGCCAAGCGACCAGCCCGCCGCCAACCAGGATTGACGCGGCCGAGCCGACCAGCACACCGAGCACCCCCTGATTCTGCAAGGCTGGGTCGTCGGCGAACGCGAGTTGGTTCATCAGCAACGACACAGTGAACCCAATGCCCGCGACGGCGGCAACGGTCACGAGGTTTGCGCCATGAAGCCCACCGGTCGCGCCCATCTTTCGGGCGAATCGGTGCACGAGCCAACCTCCCGCAGTGATGCCGACAATCTTGCCGAGCGGCAGGGCCACGGCAATCGCAACGAAGACGGGTCCGAGTTGACTCACCCCGCCCGCGGGCAAAATGACGAGTGACGACACGAACGCGAACAGCGGAAGCACAGCGGCATTTACAAAGGGCTGCACGGTGTGCGCGACTTTCTCGGCGATCTTTGGACGCAGAACTAACCCGAGCGCAACAGCGGCGATTGTTGCGTGGATACCCGACGAGACGGTCGCCGTCCATGCGCTGAGCGCGAGCACGCCGAGGGCAGTAGCGCGCAGACCGCGAGTGAACCGCGTGCGGGCGCGCACGCATCCCACCCCCATGAACATCGCGACGGAGCCGACGGCCGCCACCAACGCCACCCCGTCGAAACCGTGCGCGAACAGAACGGCGATCAGCACAATGGCAATCAAGTCATCAATGACGGCAAGAGCCAGCAAGAACACGCGAATCGATGAGGGCAACCCGCGACCGACGAGCGCGATGAGACCGAGTGCAAAAGCGATGTCGGTCGCCACCGGAATCGGCCAGCCGCGAGCGAATTCGGGCCCCGCGATCAACAGATAAACAGCGGCCGGCACGAGAACACCGGCCACAGCGGCAATCGCCGGTGCCAACGCCCGAGAGAACGAGTTCAACTCACCGCGAGTGAGTTCGTGGCGAAGCTCGACGGCGACGACAAAGAAGAAGAATGCGAGCAGGCCGTCGGTGATCCAATGACCCACACTCATCCCGAAAGTGGTGCCCGGCACCGTCAACTTCTGGTGCGTGAGTTCGATGAGTCCGGGGCCGGCCACCGAGTTGGCCAGCACGAGCCCGAGCACTGCGGCGACGCCAAGAGAAATGGCCGAATACCGCTCCGACCGGAACACGGTGGTGAGCGATCGACGCGGGCGGGTCGTAGTCTCCTTCACGCCGCCAGACTAGCCCGACTTGGCCTTACCCCTCGGCTTGAGCGTGGCGCTCGAGGAACGAGTACACCTCGATGTCGTCCACGCCAGGGAACTGTCCCGACGGCAATGGCGAGAGAACGTGCGCGTGCATGCGTGCACTTGGCCAGGCCTTGCCCGCCCACCGCGCGGCGAGGTCGCTCGACGGCTGTTTGCAGCACCCGTCCGCTGGGCACGTCGACACCTGGCGGTTACTCGTGTCACGCCCACGGAACCACTTCGCCTCGTCGAACGGCACACCCACGCTGATCGAGAATTCTTCCGAAGTAGATGTTCCCGTCTGGGTCGAATCGAAGAACGTGCCGGCCGGGGTGTCGGTGTACTGGTAGAACTCTGTGGTGCGGTTTGTGCGATCGAAGGCGAGGCGCGCGGGCCACTTGCGACACACGATCTGCCCTTCGATTGAGCCGTTCACATCGGTCGGAATCTGTAGCCCGTCGTTCGCGTATCCGCGGAATACACCACCGTCGTCGTTGACGCGCAAGAAGTGCGTGCGCAAATCCAGGTGCTCGGTTGCGAGGTTCGTGAATCGCAGGGCGGCCGCCTCATGCGTCACGCCGAATGCATCTCGGAAGTCTTCGATGGCGATGTTGCGTTCCTTCTTGGCCGACTGCAAAAACGCGACCGATCGGGTGCGCGGCATCAGGCAGGCAGCGGCGAAGTAGTTGATCTCGAGACGTTGCTTTAAGAAATCGGCGTAGTCGACGGGCTTCGTGTGCCCGAGCACGCGGTGGGCCACTGCTTGCAGTGCCATTGCACGCAAGCCGTGCCCGCCCGGGATCGATGCCGGCGGCAAGTAGATGCGGCCGTTTTCGAGGTCGGTGACGCTGCGGGCTGAGTGCGGTAGGTCATCCACATAAATGAGCGTGAAGCCGAGGGATGCGGCAATGTCGGCCACCGTGCGGTGCATCAAGGCGCCCGTCTCGTGTCCGGCCGCGCGCACCATGTCTTCGGCAACTTGATCGATCTCGGGCAGGTAGTTGCTCTTCTCCTGCATCACGCGTTGGAGCTGCGTGTTTGCGCGACGAGCTTCCTCGGGAGTCGCCGCCGTGTTGCGTTCGCGCCGTTCCATCTCACGGTGCAGTCCGACGATGGCTTCGAGTGCTTCTGTCGGCAGCGACTTGGATGTGCGCACCGACGGTAATCCCAACTGCGCGTAAAGCGGGCTCGCCACAATGCGGTTCAGCTCAATTTCTAACTCGCTTCGGCGGTCGGGCGCTTCGCCGGAGAGCAGGTCTGTCACGGCGACGCTGAGCGTCTTCGCGAGCGAGTTCAGCGCGGTGAGCTTTGGTTCGCGTTTGCCCGTTTCGATGAGCGAGAGCTGACTCGCAGTGAGTCCCGTCGCCTCGCTCACCTGATCGAGCGTGAGGCCTGCTTGGGAGCGAAAGTGACGGATGCGCTTGCCCAGAAGTAACAGATCAGACGACATAAATTCACTATATGGAAAAAAATGCGAAACTTTCTATCCAAATACGCGAAATAGTCGAGATTTCCATGCGGAATGTGAAAGACAATCAATTATTCGCACCGGGAGTAAGGCATCCGGAGCAAATCACCGCAACGACGCGAAGACCACGGGAGACAACGTGAAGACCGCAACTGACCTCAACGCACCGGAGATGGTAACCAACCGGGCGCTGTTGCATTGGCTCAGCGACATCGTCGAACTGACCAAGCCGGCCGACATTCACTGGTGCAACGGCACGCAGACCGAGTGGTACGAACTCACGCGCAAGCTCATCGATCAGGGCGTGATGACTCCGCTCAACCCGGAGCTTCGACCGGACAGCTTTCTCGTGCGCAGCGACCCCGACGACGTCGCCCGTGTCGAAGACCGCACGTTCATCTGCTCGGTCAACGAAGCGGACGCCGGACCGACCAACAACTGGCGTGACCCCGACGAGATGATTTCAGAGCTGCGCGAACTCTTTGACGGCAGCATGCGCGGTCGCACGATGTTCGTCGTGCCGTTCTCGATGGGCCCGCTCGGTGGCCCAATCTCGCAGGTGGGCATCCAGCTCACTGATTCGCCTTACGCGGTGCTCAACATGCGCATCATGACCCGCATGGGATTCGACGCTCTTCGCCAGATCGACGACGACACCAACTGGGTGCCGGCCATTCACTCAGTGGGCATGCCGCTCGTCGACGCGGCAGGCAAGTCGATTGACGACGTGCCGTGGCCGAGCAACAAGACCAAGTACATCTGCCACTTCCCGGAGTCGCGCGAAATCTGGTCGTTCGGTTCGGGCTACGGCGGTAACGCGTTGCTGTCGAAAAAGTGCTTCGCGCTGCGCATCGGGTCTTTCATGGGCAAGCAGGAGGGCTGGCTCGCCGAGCACATGCTCATCCTCAAGCTGACAAACCCGGCGGGCAAGAAGTTCCACGTTGCTGCCGCTTTCCCGTCGGCGTGTGGCAAGACGAACCTCGCGATGATCACCCCGACCATCCCCGGATGGAAGGCCGAGACGATTGGCGATGACATCGCTTGGCTTCGCCCGGGTAAAGATGGCCGTCTCTACGCGATTAACCCCGAAGCAGGTTTCTTCGGTGTGGCACCGGGCACCGGTTACGCCACCAACGAAGTGGCCATGAACACGCTCTGGGGCAACACGATCTTCACGAACGTTGCGCTTACCGACGATGGCGATGTCTGGTGGGAGGGGATGACCGACAAGGCACCTGAGCATCTGATCGACTGGCGCGGGGACGACTGGACTCCCGACTCGGGTCGTCCGGCAGCACATCCCAACTCTCGTTTCACTGTGCCGGTGGAACAGTGCCCGACGCTCTCCGACGACTGGTTCGAGTCAGCCGGTGTGCCCATCGACGCCATCATCTTCGGTGGTCGCCGTGCGACCAACGTGCCGCTCGTCGCCGAAGCGTTCGACTGGAAGCACGGGGTCTTCCTCGGGGCGACGATGTCGAGTGAGCAGACCGCCGCTGCGGAGGGAACCGTGGGCACGCTGCGTCGCGACCCGTTCGCGATGCTCCCGTTCTGCGGCTACAACATGGCCGACTACTGGGGTCACTGGCTTGAAATGGGCAAGTTGCTCGGCAAGAAGGCGCCGAAGATTTACCAGGTCAACTGGTTCCGCAAAGACGACAATGGGAAATTCCTCTGGCCCGGATTCGGTGAGAACTCGCGCG
>CAZYYL010000002.1:0-28623 GCA_964651425.1 uncultured Microbacteriaceae bacterium
GATCTTTTCCAGCTTCTCGTTCACATAGTTGGTGAAACGGGCGGTCACCTGGATGTGGCGGGCGACAATGTTCAGCTTCATGGCGTGGACCTCCCTGACTGTGGCGTGCCGCCTCGTTCAGTTCGGCGGATTCTTTCACGCCTCCTTTGCTACGAAACATAGTCCTCGCACCTCGACGTGTCACGCATTTCGGGCAAACACGCCGTGGGGATTTTGGGTTGTGTTTTTCGCGTTGGGAAACCGGCCGGGGTCTGGCGGAAATCGGCGCGGCGTGTGGGCAATGACAGCGACGGCAATCACGCGACCCCCGGCGGCGCGCAGCGCGCGAGCCATCTCGCGAAGCGTCGCGCCTGTCGTCATCAGGTCGTCGACCAAGATGACGGATGTGCCGCGCAAGGATCGTCGCGCACTCATGCTCCCCCGCAGATTGTCGTCGCGTTCACTCACGCCCAGACCTGCTTGGTCGGCCCGTCGTCGTGCCGTGACTAATTCGCGCGAGAGAGGAATCCTCGCGCGGCGCGCGACCATCTCGACGGGAAAGTACCCCCGCTCAAGAAAGTTGTCGCGGGACGAGGGCGGCGCGACGAAGAGCACGTCGGGCGCGGATCTCGCGAGGCCTGGCCTGGTGAGGTCCGGCCTCGCCGGACGGGGACGAGCGGGCACTTGCGCGAGCGCCGCCTCGACACTTGCCCGCAACCGCGGCGCGAGGTCGCGCGCGAAGCCCGTGCGCCCGAGCTCTTTGAACGCGTGCAATACCGACACGAGTGGCTCGCCATACGGGCCACTTGAGAAGATGGGTGGCAGATTAACCGCGTCGCGTTGCTCGACGTTCGGTTCGAGTTTCGCGAGGCAGGCGCGGCACACGCGACGGTCGGGCTCGCCGCACGCGACGCACTCGACGGGGAAAACGATGGCGAGCGCATCCCGAATCACCTCGACAAGAGCAAAGAGCAACGATGTGTGCCGTGCGGGCGAGGGCGAATCCATCGCAACAGAGTGCCCGCCACGCACCCTCCCGCGGGTCGTGCCGCACAGCTTGAGGAAAACCGGGCGCTATTGCACCTGTGCCTGAACGGACACGCCACTTGCCACGATGGGCCACGTCCCACTCGCGCGGTAGGCATAGAGGCTTCCGTCACCGGCACGCATGAAGAGTTCACTGACGCTGTTTCCCGCCGACAGCGTGAGACCCGGGACGCCGGGGTTGACCACGGTCGAAGACCCGCCGACAACGTTGAGCGTGACCTTCGCATTTCCACCCGATTGTGTCGTGAGCACCGCGACCGTCAACGAGTCCGCCCACACCACGTTCGTTGCCGTGCCGTCGGGAACGGGCATGACGAGCGGAGGCCCCACCGCGACGGGACCGTTCTGGCCGTCACGCGCAATGCCCGACACGTAGAGGTTCGTGCCGAAACCGGATTCGATGACCGCGGCCACTCGTGTTCCGTCGCGTGAAAGTGAAATCGCCACGACTCGACCTCCGGCGGGCCACGGTGTGGCCACGAGTCGCTTTACCCCGCTAATCGTGCTCGCATACAGATTGTTGTCTTGCGCGCGCGGGACCGACCAGATGTAGCCGAAGTGGTCGAAGACGCCCGGCGCGAGGTCACTTCGACTGTCGACGAGGGCCGTCGAGCCTGACGAGCGAATCAGAACGAGACCGTCGGTGGTGTTCAACGTTGCTGCGTGGTGACGATCCGAATACGACGCCGCCCAACTCTGATACGTCGACGCTGCCGCGGACACGCGAGCGATGTCTTGAACAGCACCGGTCGGCTGGATGTACCCGAACACGCCATTCGCAATGACGAGCGGTCGCGCATCGACCTGGGGATAGCTCGCGGTCGCGTCTTCGGATTGCGCCGAGATGTCCTGGGGCACACCCTCGATTGACAGTTGCACCGTGAAGATGGAGCTGAGCGACCCGAGGCTCGCGGCCGCTTGGCGGAGCATCCGGCGCTTTGCTTCGGCAGTGGTGTCGAGGGCCGTCGCCGTCACGTCGACGCTCGCCGAGGTGCCAGTGATGGGAACGGTGTCGGCAACGAGTTTGGTGCCCGGCGGGAAGGCCGTGACCACCGCGCCCGACTGAGCGAGCCACGGAGACGGACCCGTGAGAAGGGCTTTCATGATTCGAGTTGGCGTCGAGGCCCGCGACGGAAAGTAGCGGAGGTCGGGCACGAGCAGCGAGAACGACGGATCAAAGAAGTAGAGCGCGTGCGGCGCGAATACCTGGTCAAACGTGTACCGCTCGAGCAACACGCCCGGCGGTGCCGACGCGATTCGCCACTCGCCGTTTTCCATCACGAAGCTGTAATCGAGCGACGCGGGCAGGGTTGAGTCAAACTCCGAATAATTTCCGGAACTGTCGACCGTGGCCTGAACCGTCGCGTGGATGCTCATCGTCGTTTCGCCCGTCGGAATGAACTCACGCGAGCCGAGGTCAATCGTGACATTCGCGTTGGGCACCCAGTCGGCGGTGAACGTCGTAGCGAGGAATTCGCGCGCAACCGCGAAGTCGTTTTGAGGGCTCGACGCGGCATCGATGAATCCGCGAAGGATGCCCTCTTGCGAATCTCCCGCGACGGGCGAGGCCGGCAGAAACTCAATGTCGGCAGCGGGTGGTTCAACCGTGACATCACTTCGTTGAACGTCACCACTGGTTGGGATGCCCGAACACGCGCTCACGAGCAATGCCAGTGCGACGGCGCTGGCGCCGAGTATCCACGACCTCACGTGCGCGAGCTTCACTTTTCGAACCCTTCACTCGGGTCGATGGGCAACTCGGCGATGGCGGAACCGGCGACACGAGGGAGCGTCAAGACGAAGTTGGCGCCCGCATCGGGAGCCGCCCAGACGTCGATGCGTCCGCCATGAACGCGAGCATCTTCGAGAGAAATCGCGAGGCCGAGTCCGGTGCCGCCGATGGTGCGCTTGCGTGCCGCATCCGCTCGCCAAAATCGACCGAAGACTTGCGAGGTTTGCTCGGGCGTCATGCCGACACCGTGGTCACGCACCGAAACCGCGACGGCCGACTCGGAACTATCGACCGTGATGTCAATCGGTTTACCCGCGCCGTGTTCGATGGCATTTCCGAGGAGGTTGACCAGAACGCGGCGAACGCGACGCGGATCGATATCGATGTCGAAGTGGCCGCCGGGTGACACAACCGAAATCTCACAACCGTGTTCCTGCGCGAGCGTCATGAAGGTTCCGACGACGTCGGAGGCGAGCGACGCAATGTTCACCGACTCCGTTTGAAGTTCGATGGTCTGCGCGTCGTAACGACTTATCTCGAGAAGGTCCGCGAGCAGACTCTCGAATCGATCCAGTTGCGCGTGGAGAAGTTCCGTCGACCGACGGTTGTCTCGGGTGAATTCCTCACGATGCAAATAAAGGTGGTCACTCGCGAGACGAATAGTCGTCAGTGGCGTGCGCAATTCGTGCGACACGTCGGCGACGAACCGCTGCTGAATCGACGAGAGTTCGGCCAGTTCGGTGAGCTGCCGCTGCATCGAACTGGCCATCTGGTTGAAGCTTCGAGACAGGGTCGACATCACGTCTTCGCCCTGTTCCGGGATGCGCACATCCAGGTCGCCCTGCGACAACTTCTCACTCGTCTCAGCGGCGACGCGAATGGGTTTCACGAGAAGGCGAGAGACGAAGAACGCCACGCCTCCGGAGAGCAGCAAGAGGATGAGTCCGGAAACCCACAACACCGACTGCACGAAAGCGAGTGTCGACTCGGCTTGCGAAAAGTCGTAGCCGATGTACAACTCGTAATTGCCGCCGCCCGGGAGCGAAAGTTGTGATCCCACGACGACTCCGGGAACGCGACCCGAGCTGGTCGTGAGCGCAACCGATTGCCAATATTGGCCGGTCGGGTCACCCTCGACCTGAGTACGAAGTTCGGCGTCAATGACATCACCCGTGAGTTCGGGACTCGAAAAGTCCTGCGGCGAAATCGGACTCATCAGCTGACCAGGAACTCGAAACAGCGCCGTATAGGGAGACGACGTGGCGTCACGGATGGCCGTGCGTGCCGCATTCATTACCGACTGAGCACCGATACGGTCGGTCGCTTCGGATGTGTCGAGCACGCGCTGGGCGGCGGCTTGCGCGCGCTGCGATTCATTGAGCACCTGGGCTAGGCGCGAACTGAAGAGGTCGTTGCTAATCGAGACCGACATATAAATTCCGACCACGACGATGGCGACCGTCGTGAGTCCCGTCGAGATGACGATGGTTCGGAATTGCAGTGACCGTCGCCAGAAACGAGTGAGCGCCGACCCCACATGGGACGGACGCAGCGTGATGACGCGTTGCCAGAGTTCGTTCATCCGCTGGGCTTAGATCACAGCGCCCGCACGGTAACCGACGCCGCGAACGGTCATCACCACGCGGGGGTTGTCGGGGTCTTCTTCGATCTTTCCGCGCAGCCGCTGCACGTGAACATTCACGAGTCGAGTGTCGGCTTTGTACTGATAGCCCCACACCTGCTCGAGGAGCATTTCGCGCGTGAAGACGAGCGACGGCTGCGACGCCAACGCGACGAGCAAGTCGAACTCGAGTGGCGTGAGCGCAAGCTGTTCGCCGGCGCGACGAACTTCGTGTCCGTGAACATCGATGGTCAAATCGCCGATGGATAACACAGTCGCTTCGTCGACAGGCTTCGGACGAAGGCGGGCACGAATTCGGGCGGTGAGTTCTTCGGCCTTGTACGGCTTCACGATATAGTCGTCGGCGCCCGCTTCAAGCGCGAGCACGAGGCTGTCCGTTTCGCCATTCGCCGTGAGCATGATGATCGGCGTGCCCGACTCGGCGCGAATTTCTCGACAGATTTCGATGCCGTCTTTTGCGGGCAACTGAATGTCGAGCAGAACGAGGTCGGGTTTCGTTTCGCGGAAGATGCCCAGCGCATCCGCCCCGCTACTGCACAGAATGGGCTCGAACCCACGGTCAGTCAGGGCAATCGCAACCATTTCGAGGATGATTTCTTCATCGTCGACCACCAAGATGCGGTGTGTCATGGTCGCCTCTATCCCTCGAGATGCGGATTCGTCGTGACTAACCCTAGTAACGGTAGTGGTCGACTTTGTAGGGGCCATCCACTGCGACGCCGATGTAGGCAGCCTGCTCGGGCGACAGGGTCGTCAGTTGAACGCCGAGCGCGTCAAGGTGAAGGCGGGCGACTTTCTCATCGAGCTCCTTCGGCAGCACATGGACGCCAATGGGGTAGTTCTCGTTGCGAACGTGAAGCTCGATCTGAGCGAGTACCTGGTTGGTGAACGATGCGCTCATGACGAACGACGGGTGCCCGGTCGCGTTACCGAGGTTCATCAAGCGACCCTCGCTCAACACGAGAATGCTTCGACCCGACGGCAAACGCCATTCGTGCACCTGCGGCTTGATCTCCACCTTGGTCGCACCGGCGAGCGATTCGAGCGAGGCCATGTCAATCTCGTTGTCGAAGTGACCGACATTGGACACGACAGCCATGTGCTTCATACCCTGCATGTGCGCCACGGTGATGATGTTTTTGTTGCCGGTTGCCGTCACAAAGATGTCGACATCACCAAGCACGTCGTCGATTCGCGCAACCTGGTAGCCGTCCATCGCTGCTTGAAGCGCGCAGATGGGGTCGACCTCTGTCACGATGACACGTGCACCTTGGCCCCGAAGTGCCTCTGCGCATCCCTTGCCGACATCGCCGTAACCGCAGACGAGAGCGACCTTTCCGCCCATGAGCACGTCAGTCGCACGGTTGAGTCCGTCGGGGAGCGAGTGGCGAATGCCGTACTTGTTATCGAACTTGCTCTTCGTCACGGCGTCGTTCACGTTGATCGCCGGGAAGAGGAGTTCGCCGGCTTTGGCCAGTTCGTAGAGGCGGTGCACTCCCGTCGTCGTTTCTTCAGAGACGCCACGGATTTCGCCGGCAATCGTCGTCCAGCGATTCGGGTTCGCAGCGATCGTCGAACGAAGCAAATCGAGGATGACCGCGTACTCTGCGGAGTCATCCGCTGCCGTTGCGGGCACAGCCCCGGCGAGCTCGAATTCGCGCCCCTTGTGCACCAAGAGCGTTGCGTCACCGCCGTCATCGAGAATCAGGTTCGGGCCCGTGTACTCGGCACCGTCGGCCGCAGCCTCGGCACTCCAATCGAAAATACGCTCGGTGCACCACCAGTACTCCTCGAGCGTTTCGCCCTTCCACGCGAACACGGGCACGCCCGCGGGTGCGTCGGCGGTGCCGTTGGGGCCGATCACGATGGCTGCGGCTGCTTCATCCTGGGTCGAGAAGATGTTGCAGGATGCCCAGCGCACGCGAGCCCCGAGCGCGACAAGCGTCTCAATCAGAACTGCCGTCTGAACAGTCATGTGTAGCGACCCTGCAATTCGCGCGCCAGCCAGGGGCTGCGATGCGGCGAACTCAGCACGCAGGGCCATGAGCCCGGGCATTTCGTTTTCAGCGAGGCGCAACTGGTGGCGACCGGCTTCACCCAGTGCGAGATTCGCGACGCGATAGTCATGAGCGAGCAGTGTGGTCACTTTGTGTTCCTCCGTATGGGCGCGTGGTTGGGAACGTGCTTAGGCGCGAATGAGTGCGAGAACTTCGTCTCGAATGCGTTCCATGGTCGGCGCATCCGCTGCCTCAACGTTCAAGCGCAACAGTGGCTCTGTGTTCGACGGACGAACACTGAACCACCAGAAAGGTTCACCCTCGGCGATGTTGCCCGTGATCGTGAGTCCGTCGAGCGCGTCTTCGGTGCCACGATCGGCGAACGCCTGACGAACGCGATCGGTTGATGCGGCAACGTTGTCGACGGTTGAGTTGATTTCGCCACTGAGAACATATGGCGAGTACTCGCGTGCAAATTCCGAAAGCGGATGCGCCTGGTGACCGAATTCGGCCAGCACGTGCATTGACGCGAGCATGCCGTTGTCGGCACCCCAGAATTCGCGGAAGTAATAGTGCGCGGAGTGCTCGCCCCCAAAGACCGCCTGAGTACGGGCCATTTCGTCTTTGATGAGCGAGTGCCCGACGCGCGTGCGAACGGGAGTCGCACCGGCAGCCTCAATCGCCTCGGGGACGTACCGCGAGGTAATGAGGTTGTGAATGATGTTGATCTTGGCGTTCGGGTTGGTCGCACGAACGCGAGCGATTTCGCGTAGCGCAACGATGGCGGCGACGGCCGATGGGGTCACGGGGTCACCCTTTTCGTCGACGACGAAGCAGCGGTCAGCGTCACCATCGAATGCGAGGCCCACATCAGCTCCGTGTTCAACGACCGCCTTTTGCAGGTCGACGAGGTTTGCCGGTTCGAGCGGGTTGGCTTCATGGTTCGGGAACGTGCCGTCGAGTTCGAAGTACATCGGGATGATCTCAATGGGCAACGCGGCCAGACCGGCTGCCGTGCCCAACACCGCGGGAACGGTCATTCCGCCCATGCCGTTGCCTGCGTCGACGACAACCTTGAGAGGGCGGATGTCCGAGAGGTCGACGAGCGACCGGAGGTAGGCGGCGTACTCGGTGAGAACATCCTGCTCTCGGTATTCGCCGGGAGCAGCGACTGACTCCATGCCATTACGCAAGTAGGCCATCGCGCGGTCACGAATCGCGGCGAGACCAGTATCGAGGCTGATGCCCTGAGCCCCCGCGCGAGAAAACTTGATGCCGTTGTACTTGGCCGGATTGTGGCTGGCCGTAAACATGGCGGCGGGCGCGTGCCATTTGCCCGAGGCGAAGTACGTTTCATCAGTCGAGCAGAGGCCAATGTTGACGACGTTCGCGCCGCGGGCGTTTGCACCGCGAGCGAAGGCCTCGGCGAAAACGGGGGACGAATCGCGCATGTCATGACCGACGATGACGTCAGATCCGGCCGCACCAATCTCGTCGACGAATCCGGCCGCCAGCGCTTCGATCATTTCTGCAGTGAGGGTCTCGCCCACAACACCACGAACGTCGTACGCCTTGACGGCGAGGCTCAATTGTTCTGCTGCGTCAAAACTCACCTGTCGATTCTACCTTTCGCACGAGCGACCACCCGTCGGGCACCGTGAACCGGTCGGCATGCTCGAGGCACAAATCAGTGCCGGTGGGTGTTGTCCACGGCGACAACGGACCGATTGCGGCGACGCATCCGTCGTAGTCATAGGTGAGCGTGAACTGTGCGTCGCGAGAACACGTGGGTTTACTGCAGGTGCGAGTCATCGTCGAGCCAGACTAAAGGCAAGTCCACGCCTAACATGGGATGCGTGACTCCTCCCCGTTTCGCTGCCAGTAACGAAGTTCCCGTGCGCGGGCTCTGGCGTGACCGCCACGGTCGAGGAATGCGCGTTGCCGTGACGGGGCCGCATCTGCCGGATGCCCGCGGCCGACTCGAAACGTTCTATGTGACGGTCGCACACACGGCCCAGTACTTGCGTTCGTTGTGGCCCGAAGAACTCGAGGGTGTGCACTTCGACGTGGCGAACGGCCCCGTGAAAGAAGTCGACGGCACGGTCGTCCCGCGATGGAAAGTGGATGCGGCGCGCCGGCGAATTGTGTTGTATCGCTTGCCCATCCAACGCCTCAGTCGCCTGCACAAGGACGACGAGCTGCATCGCCAAATGGCAATCGAAGGTTGTGTGTTCTCCGCCGTTGCCGAGCTAATCGGCAAGGAGCCGTGGGAACTCGGCTCGCAGCGTTTCCGCCACTAGCGTTTGGCACCCCGACGGGACTAACGCGGGTAAACCAGAATCGCCGAGCCCAACTTCGACGGCGCGCGGACGGTCGCCGCACTCGCTTGACCCAGCCCGCCGTAGGTCACCCCCGCGCGCATGGCTGTTGCACCGTCGAGTCGATACAGGGTGCCCGGCTTCACGACTAGCGTCGTCGCACTTCCGGGCTGAAGTTCGACCGTGTGGTCGGAGTCGTCGTTGGAGCTCAACGTGAGTGAGGCGACCACGGTTGAGCCGTTGAACACGGTGAGCTGTGCGGCGGGCGCGTTCGCGATGGGCACGAGCGTCGCATCCGTTAGTTCTGATGTCGACGCGTACCATGCGAAATCGCCACCGCCCACTACGGCGGACACGTTTGACGGTGCGCCGACAGCTTGCCCGGGAGCCGCAGTTGCGCCAGGGGCCGGCGCAACCAGCTGACCGGTCCCGTCGAGAGGACCTTCCATGTTCGCTTGAAGTTTTGCGGTCGGCGTCGGTGAGCTCGAGGCCCCCGGCGTCGGCGATGCTGTCGGATTTGCCGTCGATGTGGCACCGGGCGTCGCCGTCGATTTCGCGTCGGCGAACGGGTCGACATCGACCGGAACGACCGTGCGCACGGCCGCAACAATCGGTGTGGTGCCGGTCGCAATCACCGTGTACGTGCCGTCGGGAATCGAGTTGAACGGCAGTTGCAGCGCAACACCCGGCTTAGCCGTCGCCTTCACCTCAGTGGTCGTGCCGTCGGCCGCGATGGTGGTCACGACGACATCACTGGGCGCATCGGTCGTTGCGAGAATTCGAACGGTCGGCTCCTGCTCCGACGTGACCGCGCCACCCTCAGAGTCAGAGAACTGTGCCATGCCGACCAAGCGCACACCGGTCATGATTTGCGTTGTATTGGGGGCTGCACCGGGCTCAACGATTTCAACGCCCGACGGAAGGATCGTGCGCACGAGCACCTGTTGCAAGCTCGTCGCAAGCGAGCCACCCGAACTCGACACGTGCACCACGGGCGCATACAAATCCGGGGCGATGGATGCGAGTCCCACCAATTTCTGCGTGCCGGCCTGCACGACGACGTCGTTGGATCCCGTCGGTGTCACGCGACCCTTCTCACCGAAAACGTCGATGTGCACCGAGGCATCCGTGATGGACGCGTTGGTCAGGTTGATGACGGTCGTTTGACCGAGGTCGCTCGCGCCACCAACAAGCCAACTTTCCGCTTCGGGTTCGACACAGGGTGATGCCGCTAAACCAGCCATATCGTCGGCCAACACAGTCTGAGACTGTGTGCCGGCAAGAAGCGCAATCGAGCCATCTGCTGGAGGGGCAACACTCAACACGGCCGGCGCGAGCGTGCCGTTCTGGTTCGTCGCGTCGACGACCGACACGTACGTCTCGTCGACGGGGTCGTTCGTTGAACCCGAGGTGATGTCGGGTCGTTCGGTGCCGACATACGATGTCGCATCGCCGTCGCGGGTCTGCACTCCGAGGAGCGGTCCGGGGCACACGCGAACCGCCGTCGACGCGGTGGGGTCGACCGTCATCGATACCGGTGAGCCCGCGAGCACAGGGAACGGAATAACGCAAAGCCCAAGCACGACTACTCCCGCGATGCCAAGACCAACGAGTCCGGCTGCCGACGTGAGTCCGGCGCGAACGACACTAATTTTGCGGTTCATCGTCACCTCCGAGCAGATCGACCGGCGCGAGATCATCGGCGTCTTCGTCGAGACCCGGAATCTCGCGACGCGAGCGGCTCTCCGCGAGTGCGCCCGTGGGAATCGCGAGCAAGAGTGTGAGAATCAACACACCGCCCTGAACGACGAGCACGATTGAGCGCAACGGCTGAACGCTTGACTCGGGCTGCAAGCCCGCAACGACACTCGTGTCAACGTCGGGCACGCGCCAGAGCAATCCGCTGTCGGTCACGCCGACCTCTTGGAGCGCGGGATTCGAGTGGAGGGCCGCGGACGCGCGAGCGTGCGCATCCTGCGCTTCGGTTGTTAAGTCACCCGATGCCGTTGTTTGCGGAGCCGTGAGCAAGATGAAACCGACGCCAGCGGCGCGGAGTTCGTTGTTGCTGTCACTGCCACTCGTTGAGGCGAGGTTGCCGACGAGCGAGCCGAACACCGACAGCTGATCCGTGGACGTGTTGTTTGTTGTGACGATGGTCGACTGGCTCGCGAGAGTCGGGCCGAGTCCGCGTTCAAGCGAACCGGTGAGTCCGCCGTCGGGCTGGGCCGTCATCACGATTGTGCCCACGCTCGGATTGGTGGCGGCCTGCGCGGAAACGTACGCGGGGAACACGCGGTCGTTGTTCGGCACCACGTCGGCACGACCCACGAAGAATGCGGCGGTCATCGGCACGGCCAAAACGAGTACGACGAGCATGCCCGCGACAGCCGGGTAGACGCTGAAGCGACGCAGTACGGCAATGCCTGTTGTCGCTGCGACGATCAACGCGAGCCACGCGAGACTCACCCCGCTGCCGGGCCACGCAATCGTCGGCACCGAGCCGTCAAAAGCAAATTCGAGGTGGGATGCCCCAACTGCCGTCACAAGCCCGAGCAACATCACCAGCAGAGCTAGTTGGGCACGAATGGGGTGCGGCGAGAAGAGGCCGACGACCCCGAGAAACGCAACCACACCGACGAGCACAAGTACGACGAGTCCTGCCGCGATGTTCAGACCCAGGGGTGCCGACGCACTGACGTCGAGCCAACCGCCCAAGCCGTCCGTCGGGAATCCGAGCACGGTCTGCCACGCAGGCGCACCGGTCGTAGCGACGGGCTGACCCGGGTCGGCGACGAGGGCAAGCGGGTTGAGTCGTGAGAGCTGTGTGAGTATCACCGGCGCGAAGAGAACGGCCGCGGGAACCGGAATCGCGAGGAACCTCGGCACCGAGCGACCCGTGAGCAAAATTGAGCCAACCCACACCACGAGCAACGCCGGCGCGAGCGACGGGGTGCACGCCGTGACGAAAGCGAAGAGCAACGCGGTGGTAGCTGAGGCCGACCACGAACGTGCGGCCCGGAACCCCGCAACGAACAACCACGGCAGGGCGATGTGCGAGAGCACAGCGCCCGGGCGGCCATCCGACAGCGCGATGAGAAGCGTCGGTGCGAGTCCATACGCGAGCGCGGCGAAGGCGCGAATGACGAAACGTTCCGTGAGGCGCGCGGTGAGCATCCATGCACCAAGACCGGCGAGAGGAATCGCGGCGAACCAGACGAGCACCATCGAAAAAGACGGCTGCCACCACGTCATTGTGCCGAGCAGCGCCATCACAAGACTGAACGGGTCGGCCGCCCCGACGAGTCCGGGCGATCCCGCGCGCCAGCCGAAACCGATTTGCGCCCACATGTCTGAGACCGAGTGACCGACGGGCAACAAGGCACCGCCGGCGAGTGCGCTCGAACCGACGAGCGGGAAGAGCATCGCGAACGAAATCACGGCGAGGGCAACGACCGTCCACGCACCACCACCGGCGAAGAAGTGAACGGGACGTTTTTCACCGTGGATGCGAATGCGCGCGGCCTCGCGAGCCAACGTTGTCCGGCGTCGAACTTCTGAGCCGCTCAAGCGCACGCCGGCGAGCTGCGCCCATCCCTGATTGCGCTGACGGTGAAGGCGCGCACGCGATCGACCAATGGTGCCGAGCGAAAACGCCACGGACAGAGCCGCCGACAACTCTCCAAGAAAGAGCCCCGGCCGTTTGGCGAGCAACTGGCCAAGCATGCGCACAATTGCCCACGGCACGAGAGTCAACCAAATAAAGAGCGGTGCGAGTCCGCGGGCGTAGACCATACGACGGAACAGCTCAGCGCGGCGACGCTGGCGGAAGTCGCGACGACGATCCCGTTCGCGTTGGATGCGCGGGAGGGCTGTAACACCGTCGCCGTGTGTTGACACGACGGCCGCGGGAACCACGCGAACCTGGTGACCGGCGAGGCGGGCACGAACACAGAAATCAAGGGCGTCGTCCGCAACCGGCAGACCGGCGTCGAATCCGCCGAGCGCGGTCCACACGCTTTCGCGAACGAGCATGCCGTTGGCGCCGACGGCCAGCACGTCACTCATCGTGTCGTACTGGCCCTGGTCGAGTTCGTCGTCGACGAGCGACACCGTGCGGCCGCGCGGAGCCATCGACAAGCCGAACTCGGCGATCGTGCCGACGCCTGCGGGCTCAAGTTCATTTGCGTCGTATTGCTTCGGCCCCGCGATGGCAGCCGAACGCGAAACTTCGAGGGCTCCAACGAGGTGCTCGAGCGCGGTCGGTGCCGGAGCACTGTCCTGTCCGAGAAGCCAAAGCACGTCATCACCCGACGGGCTGGCTGACGCGATGCGTGACGCCATTTCAACGGCCTCGCCGAACGGAACGGGACCACCCGTGGAAACGATGTGCGCGGGACGCGCATCCTCTAGCTGGGTTCGGGCCGTTCCGCGAGACCCGTTATCGACGGCAATAAGGACATCGATGGGACGAGTTTGTGCAGCGAGAGCCGCAATCGTCGTCGCAAGATGATCGCCCCCAGAGCGGGCGACAAGGATCGCGACGACACGCACGCGTTACGCGCGGCGACGAAGACGGCGGCGCTCGCGCTCGCTCAGGCCGCCCCAGATTCCAAAGCGCTCGTCGTTGGCGAGTGCGTATTCGAGACATTGCGCCGCAACCTCGCACGACTCACAGATGCGCTTCGCGTCGCGGGTCGATCCGCCCTTCTCGGGGAAGAACGATTCGGGGTCGGTCTGCGCGCACAGAGCGTCCGCCTGCCACGCGAGCGGGTTGTCATCGATGTCGTCATCGATACGACGAATTCCGGGGAGACCGAGGTTAATGGGATCTGCTGCCCAGTTGTCGGGAACTTCACGACGATATGAGGACATAGTGCAACCAACCGATTTCTCTTGTCACGACACACCAGAGCGGCGTGCGTCACCTAATTACACCGGTGTGATTCGTTGTTCGTCAAGTCGGAGTGTAAAAAGTTTCAAGTATTACTGGGGTTTCACCTATGCCTGTATATGGCCGGCACGGGCAACGAACAGTTCGACCCCGCCGTTCACGAGCAATGTGCCTTCATCCGGCGTGATGAACCACGCTTGTCCCCGGTGAATTTCGATCTCGCCCGTCGAACCTGTGACCGTCGCGTGACCCGACGTGCACAGGGCGATGACGGGTCCGTCGAGTTCAAGCTCAGATCCGCTTTCGGTGCCTTCCCCGGAAACGTGAATGAGCTCGAACTCGGGCACACCCGGCGCGAAACGATGAACGCCCGTACTCAGCACCTCGGGCGTCAACAGGTCCGGGCTCGTCGGCGCGAACGTTCCGACCTTCATCAATTCATCAACGTCGATGTGCTTAGACGTGAGACCACCCCGTAACACGTTGTCACTCGCGGCCATGATCTCGATGCCCAGCCCGTGCAAGTAGGCGTGCAGAATTCCGTGAGGCACGAAGATGGCCTCACCTCGTCCCAGTGAGATGCGGTTCATCAGAAAAGCGACAACAATTCCCGCATCCCCCGGGTATTCCGCGTTGAGCATTCGAACGGTGGATGCGTCGCGCTCAATCGCGCTCGAAACGGGTCCATCCGAATCCGGGATCCTCGTCGCCACGGCGACGAGCTGCGCCACCGTCTCGGCCGCCGCATCCCGATCGCCACCCAACAACTCGGCAACAACGAGCCGAACGTCCGTGGGGGATTTCTCGAGCGCATCTGAGAGCAGAACGAGTCGCTCACACGGCAACCCCGCCAGGGTTGCTTCGGCAATGAACTCGCGTAGCGCGGCGACCGTTTCGCCCACGGGTCGGATTCCGCAAAGCGCATCGAACGAGTCACTCACACAAAAGATGAGTTCGGGCTTGTGGGATTCGTCACGGTAATTGCGGTGGGGCGCATCCACCGGAATGCCGGCCGCATTTTCGGCAGCAAACCCGGTGCGCGCTTGATCCATCGACGGGTGCACCTGAATCGAGAGCGCCGTTTCGGCGGCGAGTACTTTGAGCAGGAACGGCAGAGTCGTCACGTGCGCGAGGTCGCGCGCGCCACCGGCGGCCGCCGGGTCGACGATACGTGACGGCGACATCGGATGCGTGCCGTACCAGACTTCCGCCTCGGGCTTGCCACTCGCCGTATGCCCGAGCAGTTCGGCGATGGCGTGGAGCGAACCCCACGCGTAGTCACGCGGTTCGTTGTCGACCTCTAGAAACACGAAAAACCCTTCGTAGTGCGAGTGCCACGCTACCAACTCGCACCCTGCACAAAAGGGAGGTGGTGGGGGTAGTGTGACGAAAAAGGCAGGAAGGCCTCACCGTGACGTTTCCCATTCACCCCGGCGATTTCTTCGGACTCGAAGCACAGCTCTCCCCCGACGAGCAGAAGCTCGTGCTCGGCCTGCGCACCTACCTCGACTCGCTCCGACCGAAACTCGAAGACCTGTGGGAGAAGGCCGAGTTTCCGCACGAGATCGTGAAGGGTCTCGCATCCACTGGCATCGTCGGGCTGTCGTGGCCCGAATCATGGCCCTTCGAGAACTCGGCTGAGTTCCGCGGCTGGGTCTCGCTCGAGCTCGCGCGTCTCGATGCGAGCGTCGCCACCTACGTTGGCGTTCAGGCCGGCTTGGCCATGGGGTCCATCGGCCTCTGCGGTTCACCCGAACAACGTGCCGAGTGGTTGCCGCGCATGGGCACCGGCGACGTCGTCGGCGCATTCGGTTTGACCGAGCCGAATTCCGGTTCGGATGTTGCGCTCGGGTTGCAGACCACCGCTCAGCGTCGTGGCGACGAGTGGGTACTCAATGGCGCCAAGCGCTGGATTGGCAACGCAACCTGGAGCGACATCTGTGTCGTCTGGGCACGTGACGTGGACGACAACAAGGTGAAGGGATTCATCGTCACGACCGACACCCCCGGATACAGCGCGACGAAGATCGAACGCAAACTATCGCTGCGCATGGTGCAGAACGCCGACATCGTGTTGACGGATGTGGTTGTGCCGGAGTCGCGTCGACTCCCCGGCGCGAACACATTCGCCGACACCGCGAGCGTGTTGCGAGCGACACGTGCGGAGGTCGCGTGGGCCGCCGTGGGCGCATCCATCGGCGCGTATGAAGCCGCACTCGAATATGCCAAAACCCGCGTGCAATTCGGCCGACCGCTGGCGAAGAACCAACTCATTCAAGACCTGTTGGTGAAGTGCGTCGGAAACATCACGTCGAGCCTGACGCTCGTGCGCGAAGCCAGTCGAAAGCAAGACGCAGGCGATGACCGCGATGAATTCGCCGCCCTGGCCAAAGCGGTCGCCACTGTGCGTGCGCGTGAGACGGTTGCCATGGCCCGCGAGATCCTCGGCGGAAACGGCATCGTTCTCGACTACGGCGTCGCCCGATTCTTCGCCGACGTCGAAGCGCTCTACAGCTACGAGGGCACTCGCGAGGTGAACACTCTCATCGTCGGCCGCGCGATTAGCGGCGAATCGGCGTTCGTCTAGCCTTATGAGCATGTCGACAGCCAGCATCGAGACGCAACGCGAGGCCACCGCCCGTCGCGTGCGGGCCGAGAAAGCGATTCAACTCGCTGACACGGGTTTGGCCGCCGTCGCTTTCATCGCATTGTTCGCCGAAGATGCGCTGCGCGCCACACTCGGAAACACCATCGGTGTCGCACTCGCTGCCGTGATCTGCGTGCTCTACTCGATCCGTCTACTACGCAATTGGCGCAAAGTTCGTTGGACGCGCATGCCTGTCATGCTCGTGCTGTTCCTCGTCACCTCCGGTATTGCACTGTTCTGGTCGACCGACCTCAACGCGTCGCTCGTCGCCTGGGCTATCCAGTTGGCAACAGCGGGTGCCGCAATTGGCATGGCAATGCTCCTGCCGTGGCCCGCACTCGTGAAGGCGCTCGGCACGGCCGTTCGCTGGGTGCTCGGACTCGGCGCGCTCGTCGAAGCACTCTCCGTGTTTGTCGTGCACGGACCGGTTCTCGGACTCACCGGACACCTCGGCATGCTCAGCTTTGCCGCCGTCGTGCTGCTCATCGTGCTGCCGATGCAGCTGGCCGACAAGACGGTTTGGCGCGGGTGGGGCTACATCTGGCTTGCGCTTGCCGTCGCCGCACTCATCTACACGCAGTCGGTTCCGTCGTGGACTGCGCTCGTCGCCAGCGCCGTCGTCACCGGCTTCGTGTTGTGGGCTCGCGTGACCGACCCGACCCGTCGCCGCCCGATTTACGTCGTGGGGGTCGGTCTCATCGCCGGAGTTGTCGTTGCGATTGTCACGACGTGGTCGGCATTTACCGCATCCACTGTCGACGGTTCGTGGATCGCCCTCGTGTCCACATCGAGCGCGGCCGCCGTCGTGTTCTTCATTGCGCTGCTCTACACGACCGTCTGGCGCTCGTGGTTCGTTGCCGTCGATCGTCCGCAATGGGACCTCAACACAACTCGTCCGTACACGGGCACGAGCATGCTGCCACTCGTCTTGATGACGGCGCTCATCACGCTCGGTGCCTTCGACGCACGACTCACAACAGAGTCGGGCCTGTTGCTGGTGGCTATGTGTGCCGTCGTGACGAAGTACCCGGAGCGCCTTCGCGGCGAACTGCGATAGTTACAAGCCCGCTAACTCCAAGCCCGCTAGTTAGAGGCCGGTGTCGCCTCGACCGGCGGATGGATCGCGCTCTGGATGTACGCCTGAATCGTCGGGTAATCCGGATACATCGGGTCCGTCGGTATCGTGTCTGACTCGGGCGTCAACTCGATGTGCGTGATTGGCAGTTCTTTCGTCTTACCTGCGAGCGTGATGAAGTACGAAAGCATTGAGCGAGGGATGTTTGTGCGCACCATCTGAGTGCCCGCATCCATGATCGCACTGAACTTCGTTACGACGTTGGCCGGGTTCACTTGCTGCAGCAGTGCTTCTTGAAGTTGCTGTTGGCGCTGCATGCGCGTGTAGTCGGTGTTGCCCCAACGTGAGCGCGCGTACATGATCGCGGTGTAGCCGTCCATGTGCTGACCGCCGACTTCGATCCACTCGGGCACGTCTTCGATTGCCGTCTCCGGGTCGGCAATCGCGATGCGTTCGGTGACATTGATGTCGACTCCCCCGAGAGCGTCGACGAGGTCCACCGCACCCTGCATGTCGATGATGGCCCAGAACGGGATGGTCAGACCCGTGATTCCCTCGGCCGCATCTCGCACGGCCTCGATGCCGGGCGAGCTTCCGTTAGCAACCGCATCTGGATATAAATCCGGATGGTTCATCTCAACGTCCGTATAGATCGTGTTCAAGCACGCAAACTCGACGCAGTAATCCGCATCGGACTGCGTGTAGCCGTTCGGATAGATCGACCACATCGGTGACCCCGCCGCCCAGGGAGCATCGTGCAGGTCGCGCGGCATGCCGATGATGGTCGCTTGTCCCGAATTGGCATTGACACTGATGACCTGAATCGTGTCGGTGCGCAGTCCGTCACGGTCGGGACCGGAGTCACCACCGAGAACGAGGATGTTGTACTGCCCGTCAATCGGAGGCTCGCTCGGTCCCACCTGCGCCAGGTCGAACAGGCTTCCCCCGCCAGTGAGCGCGGCGAGTCCGGCGTTGAGCGAACCGGCCGTCGAGGCACCCCACGCCGCCGTGCCCGCGGTCAGCGCGAGCAAGACAACCGAGAAACCGGCGATCCACGCGCGCGGACGTGCATCCACTTTCACAAATTTCACGAGGCGCAAGGTGTCGAGCGTGAGCACGACCCACAGCACGCAGTAATAAATGAGCCCGAACTGGATGAGCAACAGAACGAAGAAGTTCACGGCGAGCGCTGAGAGAAAATCGCGCGAGATCAGACCGATGAGAACGGCGAGCAAAACGACGGCCCACCCGATCAGCGTGGAGCCAAGTCCGATTCGGCCCAATCGACGATTACCCGCGAGCACCTGAGCGGAACCCGGAATCACAACGTTGAGGCCCACCAGCCACCACGCGCGCCGACCCATCGATTCGGGCGCGTTGGTGTCGGGGTAGCGAATCGGGCTGCTAGCGAGACTCATAGCTGAGACTTCAGTGCCCGGTTCTTGTCATCAACCTGCTGTTCGAGGTTCTTGGCAAAGGCTTCGAGTCGATCGAGCAATTCGTCGTCGCCGGTCGCGAGCATTTTGATGGCGATGAGCGCCGCGTTTCGTGCGCCGTCGATTGCGACGGCAGCCACGGGGACACCCGCAGGCATCTGCACGATGGAGAGCAGTGAATCCATGCCGTCAAGATTCTTCAACGAGACGGGCACGCCGATCACAGGAAGCGGAGTCACACTGGCGAGCATTCCCGGCAAGTGAGCTGCGCCACCGGCGCCAGCGATGATGACCTTGAGGCCGCGTGCGCGTGCGGTCGAACCAAACTCAACGAGCTTGCGTGGCGTGCGATGAGCCGACACCACCTCGACTTCGTGGGCGATGCCGAATTCGGTGAGGGTATCGGCGGCCGCCTTCATCACGGACCAATCCGAATCGGAGCCCATGACGACAGCGACTTTCGGGTCGGTCGAGGTCATGGTCTCAATGGTAAGAGTCAGTCTGTGAAGTTCTCGGCCGCGCCACGCGCCTGCGCGACAACCGCGTTCAGGTCATCACCGGCGACGGTGACATGCCCGACCTTGCGACCCGCACGAAACTCCTTGCCATACGAATGAATCTTGGCGTTGGGATGCGTCGCCATTGCCGCCGCCAAACGAGACGTCATGCCCGCACTCGGCCCGCCGAGGATGTTCACCATCACGGCGAAGTCGGCGGTCATGTCGGTCGCACCGAGCGGCAAGTCGAGAACGGCGCGCACGTGCTGCTCGAACTGACTCGTCGTCGATCCGTCAATCGTCCAGTGACCGCTGTTGTGCGGGCGCATCGCGAGTTCATTGACGAGGATGCGCTCGTCAACCGTCTCGAACAGCTCGACGGCAAGCACCCCGGTGACGTCGAGCCCGCCCGCGATCGTCGTCGCGATGTGTGCCGCCATGTCGGAAATCGCGCCGTTCGACAGCGGAGCCGGAGCGATGACCTCGGCACACACGCCATCGCGCTGCACCGTTTCGACGACGGGCCAGAGAGCAACCTCACCCGAAGGGCGGCGAGCAATGAGCTGAGCGAGTTCGCGCGTGAACGAAACACGCTCCTCGAGCAGAATGGCTTCGCCATCGGCGAGCGCGTCCAGCCAGTCGGCCGCCTCGGCACTCGAGCGGATCATGCGCACGCCCTTCCCGTCGTACCCGCCACGGGCCGTCTTGACCACCGCGTGCCCGCCGTACTCGGCAAGGAATGAGTCGATGTCGGCCGCGGTCGTTGCGGTCGACCATCCCGGCATCGGAACACCGAGCTCGGCCAGCTTTGTGCGCATCGCTATTTTGTCCTGAGCAAACGCGAGAGCGTGCGGGGCCGGGCGCACGACAACTCCGTCGGCAATCAATTCGTCGAGCACAGCCGATGGCACATGCTCATGGTCAAACGTGACAACGTCCACCGTGTTCGCGAAAGCGCGCACGGTATCGATGTCGCGGTAATCACCCACTGCGGTGGCGCCGAGACGAGCAGACGCATCCACGCTTTCAGCAAGTACATAGATATCAAGACCTAGATTGAGCGCGGCAGGAATCATCATTCGGGCCAACTGCCCTCCGCCAACAACACCAACCGTGTTACCCATGAATGTCCCTTATCTCGTGCGTCGCTATTCTTAAGTCTCGCAACAGAAAAGAAAGTCACCAACTTCGCAATGTCGACGCCCACTTCGGGTCATCCCGCACCACCGTCTTTCCTCGCCAAAGTCTGGCAGCAACTCTTCGTGTATCTCCTCAAGTTCGGCGTTGTCGGACTCATCGGCTTCGTTGTTGACTTCGGGATCTTCAACATTTTGCTTCTCGGCGTCGCGGGAGATGGCTGGTGGTCACACCCCGTCGGCGCAAAGCTCGTGAGCACGATTGCGGCGATCATCGTGAACTGGGTCGGCAACCGATACTGGACGTTCCGCAACGACCGTCACCGTCACGTCGTGCGCGAGTTCGTCGAATTCGTCGTCGCGTCGCTCGCGGGCATGGGCGTGACGCTCGCATTCGTCTGGTTCACGCACGATGTGCTCGGATTCCGGTCGTTGCTCGCCGACAACATCTCGGCAAACGTCATCGGCCTCGCGCTGGGCACCGGAGTGCGCTTCGTGCTCTATCGCTTCTGGGTTTGGGGATACCGCCCGAAGGAAGTCGGCGAGCCCACGCTGGCGACCCTCGACATCAAGGTCATCAAGTGACCCGTGCGTTAGTTCTCATCCCCACATACAACGAGGCCGAGAACATCGAAACTGCTGTGCGCGCAGTTCGTGCCGCGTTGCCGGCGGGAGACATTCTCGTGCTCGACGACGGAAGCCCCGACGGCACGGGCAAAATCGCCGACGGCCTCGCCAAGCAAGACCCGCACGTGTCGGTCATGCACCGTACGGAGAAGAATGGTCTCGGAGCTGCATACCTCGCCGGTTTCGCTGAAGGCCTGGGCCGCGGGTACGACGTGCTCATCGAGTTCGACGCCGACGGTTCGCACCCCGCCGAAGTTCTGCCGCAGCTCGTCGCTGCCGTCACCGGATTGGCTGCGGAAAAAGAGAACGTCGGTCTCGCCATTGGTTCGCGCTGGATTCCGGGCGGCACCGTGGTCGACTGGCCCACACGTCGCGAATTCTTGAGCCGCGGAGGTAACACCTACGCACGCATCATGCTCGGACTCAACGTAAAAGATGCGACCGCCGGCTACCGTGCCTACCGCGCGAACTGCCTGCGCGCACTCGAGCTCGAGACGGTCAAGACCAAGGGCTACGGCTTCCAAGTCGACATGACTCGGCGCACCGCGGCCGCGGGCTTCGCGATTCGCGAGGTTCCGATCACATTCCGCGAGCGCGCGTACGGAGAGTCAAAGATGAGTGGCTCCATCATTATCGAAGCGATGTGGATGGTCACCGTCTGGGGATTCGCACGACCCTGGCGTTACGTCCAGCGCGCGTTCTCTCGTCGCTGACGCGCGTTACCCCCGGCCGAGCGGTCGACGAGCTCGGTGACCGCGGCCTGAACGAGTGACGCGCGCGGAACATCCCGCATCACGACATCCCGTTCTGCGCCCGTGCCGAGATGCACATCGCCGGACCCGAACATCGCCTGAACCAGGTTGGAGCGAATCGTCACGTCGTGCACGCGCGTGAACGGGAGTTCCGAACGCACGCGGCGAAAAACGCCACGTTGGATGATCACGCGGCGCGTGGTGATGGTCATGCGTTTGCTGCGCCACACGGTCAGGGGCAGCAACCACCCGAACACGAAGACCAGGAGTACGAGCGCGGTGGCGGCGCCGCGCATCCATTCGTCGCCTAAGAACCCGAGTGCGAAGCCGAAACCGGTGGCCACGGCAATCACGGCGACTGACGGAAAGAACATCACTCGACCGTGCGGGCGCAGGCGGGCGATGACGAATTCGGGCGACGTGTCGGCGCGGGCACCAGTCGGTCGGGTGTCATTCGCACCCGTTGAACCGTCTCGCGCCATTCGTCAAGTATGGCGAAACCCGGTGTCAGATCACGCGAACGTGAGTGACGTCACCTACCGAAACCGCCAATGTCTCACCCGCGCGTGCGGTCGGCGTGTCGAGTGTGACAACCAGCGCACCGACGGCGTCGATCGACTCGGCCTGGCCCATGACTTCGGAGCCGTCGGGCAACTCAACGCGCACGCGACGACCGAGCGTGTCGCACTCACGCTGTATGTCAGCGAGCAGGCCACTCGACTCGGCGTTGCCCTCGGCAGCCTCGAACACGCGCGTGACGCGACGGAATTCAGTGAGGTAGGCCGCGAGCACCGAATCGATGTCTGTCGATGTCGCTCCGGCGAGCGCCAAGGACGTCGCCGTGTCGACGAGCAGTTCGTCGCGCGTGAGCGACACGTTGACGCCGGTTCCGACGATGACGGCGGTCTCGCCCGTCGCGTCGGCCACGAGTTCGCACAAAATGCCACACACTTTGCGCATTCCGTCGGGGGTTTCGATGAGCACGTCGTTCGGCCACTTCAAGCGCGCATCTCGGGCGCGCGGCAACAGGGTCTCAATCGCGCGAGTCATGGCGAGACCGGCCAGCAACGGGTACCACCCCCACGCGTCGGTCGGCAGAGGTCGCCCGCTCGGCGTGCGTGGACGAATGAGAACGGATGCGGCCAGCGAGCCACCCGGGTGATTCACCCATTCGCGACCGAGGCGTCCGCGCCCCGAGCGCTGGTCGTCCGTGGCGACCACGGTGAAGTCGGGGCTGTCGAGCTCGGTGGTCTCGCGCGCCAATTCGCTGAGGTCCTCGTTCGTCGAACCGGTGTGGGGCATCCATCGCCACAGGCTGGCGAGGGCGGAAGACTGGGGAAATTCGGGCACGAGAACATTGTGCCGGTTAACTGCTTACTGACCCGGAGGGTGAGTGGCGGTAGGGTGAAATCCGTGAGTTCTGACGCGACATCCATCGACCCGTTCACTACAGCGGGCAAACTGGCTGACCTCAAGCAGCGCTACCACGAGGCCGTTCTGGCGAGTGGTGAAGCAGCCATCGCCAAGCAGCACGCCAAGGGCAAAGGCACGGCGCGCGAGCGCATCGACGGCCTGCTCGACCCCGGCTCATTCGTCGAACTCGACGAGTTCGTGCGCCACCGCACCACGGCCTTCGGCATGGACAAGTCCCGCCCCTACGGCGACTCGGTCGTCACTGGTGTCGGCACAATTCACGGACGTCAGGTCGCCGTCTACTCCCAAGACTTCACCATTTTCGGTGGCTCGCTCGGTGAGGTTGCCGGCGAGAAGATCATCAAGATCATGGACCACGCGCTCAAGACCGGCGTGCCCATCATTGGCATGCTCGACTCGGGTGGTGCGCGCATCCAGGAGGGTGTCGTCGCGCTCGGAAAGTACGGTGAGATCTTCCGCCGCAACACGGCCGCCTCGGGTGTCATCCCGCAGATTTCGATCATCATGGGCCCGGCCGCCGGTGGTGCTGTGTACTCCCCCGCGCTCACCGACTTCGTGATCATGGTCGACAAGACGTCGCACATGTTCGTGACTGGCCCCGACGTGATCAAGACCGTCACAGGTGAAGAGGTCGGGTTTGAAGAGCTCGGTGGTGCGTTGACGCACAACACGATTTCCGGTGTGGCGCACTACCTTGCATCGGACGAAGACGATGCGCTCGACTACGCGCGCACGTTGGTCTCGTACCTGCCCGACAACAACATGGCAGAGCATCCGGTCTACGAAGCGGATGCGGAACTCGAGATCACCGACGCCGACAAGAAACTCAACACGCTGATTCCGGATTCGCCGAACCAGCCATACGACATGCACGAAGTCATTCGCCACGTTGTCGACCACGAGGACTTCCTCGAGGTGCAGCCGCTCTTCGCGCCGAACATTTTGATTGGTTTCGCTCGCGTCGAGGGTCGTACGGTCGGCATCATCGCAAACCAGCCGAGCCAGATGGCCGGAACCCTGAACATCGAGGCCGGTGAAAAGGCGAGTCGTTTCGTTCGTTTCTGTGACGCGTTCTCGATTCCGATTCTCACGCTCGTCGACGTACCGGGTTACCTGCCCGGCACCGACCAAGAGTGGACCGGTGTGATTCGTCGTGGAGCAAAGTTGCTCTACGCCTACGCCGAAGCGACCGTTCCCCTCGTGACCGTCATCACGCGCAAGGCCTACGGTGGCGCCTACATCGTTATGGGTTCGAAGCAGCTCGGTGCCGACCTCAACTTTGCGTGGCCGACTGCGGAAATTGCCGTCATGGGTGGTCAGGGTGCGGTGAACATTTTGTTCCGCGACAAGATCAAAGCCGCCGAAGAAGCCGGCGAAGACGTTGCTGCCGTGCGCACGAAGCTGGCCAACGAATACACGTACAACGTGGCCAGCCCCTTCCTCGCCGCCGAGCGAGGTGAACTCGACGGTGTCATCGAGCCTGCGTCGACCCGCGTTGCTGTGTTGAAGGCGTTCCGTGCCCTGCGCGGAAAGCGGTCGAGCTTGCCGCCGAAGAAGCACGGGAACATCCCGCTCTAATGTCGGAAGAATTCGACGAGTACGAACTGCACCTGCAAGACAAGGTGCGTTTCGTTACGCGCGGTGTAACCCCCGAAGAGAAGGCCGCCGTCATCGTGGCTCTCGACAAGATCGTCGATGAAGAGTCGGCGATGGAACACAGTTCCGCTGCCGGTGGCGAATCGATGTGGGATAAGCGTCGCAAGGGCATCCGTGAGAACCTGTGGCTCACGCGTGACTTCACCGACGACTTCACGAACTAGCTTTTAGGTTTTCGCTTTCCATGTCTGACCCACTTGGCGTGCACGCCGGCCGCTACAACGCCGAGTACACCGAGGCCGAAAACAAGTCGTTCACCGAGCAGTTCGGTGCGATCACCACGGCGATGGCGGCGGCGATGGCTGATGGCGTTGCGTCGTCGGACGACCGCGTGCAAGACCTCATCCGTCAGCACTACGAGTTCTGCCTGAAGTTCTGGAAGCCGACCCGCGAGGCCTACAAGAGTTTGGCGATGAGTTACATCTTGCCGTCGCCGTATCGCGAGACGTACGAAGCCGTCGCTCCGGGATTGGGCAAGTATCACTACGACGCGATTGTGGTGTGGGCGGATACGCACCTCACGTAACCCGCGAACACATCTCATCAGTCTGGGGTTTTGCCCTGACACTCCCGGGCTCGTTCGGGTCAGAATGAGGGTCTGTTTGACGTGCGACTCCCCTTGTCGTGCGCCTCACACAGCACTGTGGGCCGAGGCACTTTTCGGGTTGTTGCCTCGGCTCACTCTCTAAGCAGGTCAGAGGGTCAGCTGCACAAGTTGGCTCTCTGATCTTTGCCCGAGGGTCGGGGACCGGACTTCGAGTGCCGGGTATGCGAATGCTAGGCGCGAACGAACCGCGCAACCGCCTCGACGTGATGCGTGTGCGGGAACAAGTCGTGCGCCTCGAGGTGCGCCAACTCATAGCCACTCTGAGTCAGCAGGTGCGCATCCCGAGCCACTGCCACCGGGTCACACGCGACATACACAATCTGCGCGGGGGCCAGCTCGGCGAGCGCCGCGACGACGGCTCGGCCGGCACCCGAACGAGGCGGGTCGAGCACGACCGTGGCCGCGGCGAGGCGCGAACGGTCGACCGCCGAGGCGGTCGCGATGAGCTCTTCGAGAAAGTGGTCGACACGAGCGGTCACAGCACGAGCGCCGACCCAGTCGGCGAGGTTTTCGGACGCAAACTCGGTCGCCTCTTCGTCGAGCTCGACGCTTGTCATGCGCGTGGTTGTTCCGAACGCGTCACCCATCGCCGCGGCGAGCAGGCCGACACCACCGTAGAGGTCGAGGTTTGCCGCGCGCGGGTCGAACATTTGGTCATCGATTGCTCGGGTGACCGCCTCGGTCAACACGAGTGGTGCGCGGCGGTGGACTTGCCAGAATCCGGATGCACGCAATCGGAATTCGCGATCCCCGACGCGCTGCGTGATGAGTGGCGCTTTCGTTGAGTCTTTGTCGCGCGACTCGAGTGCGACCACACCACTGTCGGCATCGACGAGTGTGACGCCGTCGACTCCGCGCAAGTTCGCCCCGAGTGGCGCCGACTCTTGAATCTTGCGCGTCGCAAGCGGAAGGCTAGCCACGCGCACCACCCGGTGACTTCGAATGGCGTACGGGCCGACGTTGCCCTCGTCGTCGACGTGCAAGAACTCGCGCGTGCGGTAGCCAAGACCGTTCGTCTCGTCGTCACCGGGGGCCGACGAAACCGTGACCTTCGTATCGATTTTGGCCATGCGTGTGAACGAATCGGTGAGCACGAATGCTTTCAGCTCGCGCTGGTGGGCAAGTTCAATGTGGCCGAAGTCGGCGCCGCCAGGTCGCACGGCCGGGTCGCGCTCGATGCGCGCTTCGTCCCACACGTGTTCGCGACGGAACTTCGATGGCGCGAGCACCTCAATGGTGTCGGCACGCCAGAAACTCTTCTGTGAGTCGTCGGTGACGCGGGCGCGAACGCGTTCGCCGGGAATCGCATCCGTGACGAAAATCACCCGACCGTCATGTCGAGCGACGAAGACACCGCCGTGAGCCACGTTGGTAATGTCGAGTTCGACCTCGGTTCCTAAGAAACCGGCCGATCGGGTGACGGTCGGTCGGACATTGCGGGGTCGTGGGCTCACAGCATTGAGCATCCCACATCCACACACAGCCTTCACACCCCGAGCCCTCACACCCCGACCACGCCTCGAGAACCCGGCAGGACCCCTCATGCGCCTTTACCTCGCCTCCACCTCACCTGCGCGACTTGCGACACTTCGCGCCGCCGGCATTGAGCCCGTCGTCGTCCCGAGCCAGGTAGATGAGGACGGCGCGGTTGCTGCGGCCGAACTCGAACGCGGTCAAGTGCTCGAGCCCGCCGAAATGGTGCTGTTGCTCGCACGCGCCAAGGCCGAAGCGGTCGTCGCGTCCGACGTGGACGGACTTGTGCTTGGTGGCGACTCCGCATTCGTGCTCGACGGGATCACCTATGGCAAACCGCACGAGCCCGATGTGGCCCGTGAACGTTGGCTCAAACAACGCGGACGCACCGGTGAGCTCTTCAGCGGCCACTGGCTGATACACGTGTCGAATGGCGAGGTTTTCGCCGCCGTGGGCGAAGTGGCTGTGGCCGGCGTGACCTTTGCGAATGACATCACGGATGCCGAACTCGACTCCTACATCGACTCGGGCGAACCTCTCCAGGTTGCCGGTGCCTTCACCATTGATTCCCTCGGCGGCCCGTTCATCGAGCGCATCGAGGGTGATCCATCCACCGTCATTGGTGTGAGTTTGCCCACCGTGCGCCGGCTCGCGAACAAACTCGGAGTGTTCTGGCCTGACCTCTGGAATCGCGCCTAGTTAGCACCGCAAGTGGGTCGAGGTTCACCGCATCGGGAGCCCCACGCATCCCGCCCGCTCGCTAGGCTGACATGCATGCCTCGCATTACTAAGGTCCTCATCGCCAACCGTGGCGAAATCGCTGTTCGTGTTATTCGCGCCGCGCGCGATTACGGCATTGGATCGGTCGCCGTCTACGCCGACCAAGACCGCGACAGCCTGCACGCCAAGCTCGCTGACGAGGCGTATGCACTCAACGGCATCACGAGCGCCGAGACCTACCTCGTGATTGACAAGATTCTCGCTGTCGCCCGCCGAAGTGGCGCCGACGCTGTTCACCCCGGCTATGGCTTCCTCGCAGAGAACGCCGACTTCGCCCGTGCCGTCATTGACGCCGGCATGATCTGGATTGGTCCGAGTCCCGAGGCAATTGAGCGCCTGGGAGACAAGGTTTCGGCCCGTCACGTCGCTGAAAAAGTGGGCGCACCGCTCGCACCCGGAACCATCAACCCCGTCAACGACGCCAAAGAGGTTCTCGACTTTGTTGACCAGGTCGGCTTACCCGTTGCCATCAAGGCGGCATTCGGTGGTGGAGGTCGCGGACTCAAGGTTGCGCGCACTCGCGACGAGGTTGAATCCCAGTTTGAGTCGGCGACCCGTGAGGCCATTGCCGCCTTCGGTCGCGGTGAGTGTTTCGTCGAGAAGTACCTCGACCAGCCACGTCACGTCGAGACGCAGTGTCTCGCCGACGCACACGGCAACGTTGTCGTCGTTTCGACCCGCGACTGCTCGCTTCAGCGTCGCCACCAGAAGCTCGTCGAAGAGGCTCCCGCACCGTTCTTGACGGATGCGCAACTCGACATGCTCTACACCTCATCGAAGGCCATCCTCAAAGAGGTCGGCTACCAAGGTGCCGGTACGTGCGAGTTTCTCATCGGTAAAGACGGCACCGTTTCGTTCCTCGAGGTCAACACCCGCTTGCAGGTGGAACACCCCGTC
>CAZYYL010000003.1:0-20153 GCA_964651425.1 uncultured Microbacteriaceae bacterium
CCGCCTACAAAGCACCCGTTGGTGAGCACGACGAGAACATCACGTTCGAGCGCACCGTCGAATTGATTGGCGAAGCGGATGCACGCGCGCTGCGCGACCTATCGCTGCAGGTCTTCGCCCGCGCAAGCAACCTGGCCGACGAACGCGGAGTGATTCTCGCCGACACAAAGTTCGAGTTTGGGCGCGACCGTGAGAGTGGCGAAATCACGTTGGCCGACGAAGTGTTGACGAGCGACTCGAGTCGCTACTGGGATGTCATCGCCTACGAATCAGGAGAGCGCGAACAGAGTTTTGACAAGCAAATTGTGCGCAACTGGCTCAGTGCGAATTGGGATAAGCACGGCGTTCCACCGGCACTGCCTGCCGACATCGTGGCGAAGACGGCGGATCGGTATCGAGAGCTGATTGACCGACTCGTCGGCTAACGCATGCACCCGCCCGCTAGCCTGAGTCTCACCATGAAACTCCTCAGCGCGATTTTCACCTTCCCCGAGCGCGGCCCGATCCTGTTCTGGCGACGCTTCCTCTCCGTCATCATCGGCCTGCCGATGTACGGCCTCGCCGTCGCGCTCATGATTCAGGCCGGTATCGGCCTCGAGCCGTGGGGCGTCTTTCACCAGGCGCTGAGCAACCTGTCGGACATCAGCTATGGCAACGTCGCCATCATTGTCGGCGCCGCCGTGCTGCTGCTTTGGATCCCCCTTCGCCAGAAGCTCGGCATCGGCACCGCGATGAACGTCATCATCATCGGCGTCTCAGTCGACCTCTTTCTGCCGATCACGCCCATTGCGCCGAACTTCTGGTGGGGCATCCTCGAATTCAGCATCGGCATTCTCGTCAACGGTGTCGCAATCGCGCTCTACGTCGGTGGCGGACTCGGTCCGGGCCCGCGCGACGGCCTAATGACCGGTCTCGTCAACCGCTTCGACAAGCCCGTCTGGCTCGTGCGCACGAGCATCGAAATCGTCGTGGTCGTTATGGGCTGGTTGCTCGGTGGTCCGGTGGGCTTAGGCACCGTTTATTACGCACTTGCCATCGGTCCGGTCGCGCACATGTTGATGCCGTGGTTTGCTCTCGACAAGCGCGTGAAGCACGTCAACGCTGACGGATCGCTCGACGGTGATCATCCCGTATTGCCGGGTCAAGAATCTTTCGACGGAGACTGACGAAGAACGCGCCCGCCTTGCTACCGTGAACCGGTACCAAGGGAGTTCACATGGGCGTCAACGACAACACGCGCGACATCGAAGAGACCATCGTCACGGATTTCAGCGAGCGGATGAGCTACGGCGGCTATCTCGACCTCGACACGTTGCTCTCCGCTCAACGTCCGTTGAGCGAACCCGAGCACCCCGATGAATTGCTGTTCATCATCCAGCATCAGACGACCGAGCTGTGGATGAAGCTCGTCGTGCACGAGTTAGCTCAGGCTCGCGCCTACCTCCGCAACGACGACCTCTCTCACGCGTTGAAGTGTGTTGCGCGAGTGAAGCACATCCAGAAGTCGATGGCCGAGCAGTGGTCCGTACTCGCAACACTCACGCCGAGCGAGTACGCGCAGTTCCGTCACATTCTCGGCAATTCGAGCGGCTTCCAGTCGCACCAGTATCGCTGCATCGAGTTCGCACTCGGCAACAAGAACGAGAAGATGCTCGCCGTGTTCGACGCAAGACCTGAGCAGCAGGCACAACTGCGCGAAGCACTCGAGTCGCCGAGTCTCTACGACGAGTTTCTGCGGTACCTGTCTCGTCAGGGCTACGAGATTCCCGCATCCATTCTCGAAAGGGACGTCACCAAGGCGTGGGTGTTCGACCCCGCGCTCATGCCCGTCTTCGAGAAAATTTACAACGACCCCGAGAACAACTGGGCGGCGTACGAGACGTGCGAAGAGATGGTCGACCTCGAGGAGAACTTCCAGTTCTGGCGTTTCCGTCACCTGCGCACGGTCATGCGAATCATCGGCATGAAAACCGGCACCGGCGGGTCGAGCGGTGCGAGCTTCTTGCAGCGCGCACTCGACCTCACGTTCTTTCCTGAACTGTTCGCGATACGCACCGTTATTGGACAGACCGACCGAGACAGCACACCGGAGTGGGCCGCTCGAGGTTAGATTTCGGCCATGACAACTCAATCAATCGGCGTACGCGCCGAAATCGCCCGCACCGGAGAGGTTGGTGTGTTGTTGCCGTTGCTTGGCGACCACCACGCCCACCTTCAACTCATTGACCTGGATGAACTCGCCAACGGTCGACGTTCGGGATCACTCGGCTTCGTGCTCGACCTCGGGGGCGAGGCGCGTGAGTTGGGGACTGCGGCCGATGCGCTTGTCGACAACGTGACGGTTGCGTACGCGGGCCAATTCTTGAGTGCCCCGGGTGGCTATCCGAGCGATCGGTCCTGGGCTCCTTCGGGCAGCGTGCGATTCGTGGCGAGTGCCGATGAAGCTGAGGCCGCTGTGGCGGCGCAGCTTGGCGCGGGCGCATCCGTCATCAAAGTCACCCTTCATGCCGACGCCGGCCCGGTGCTCGACCTCGAGATTCTCGAGGCAATCTGCACGGCTGCCCACCGACACCGCACGGTCGTGGTAGCACACGCCGAAGGCAAAGGCATGACTGGCCTCGCGCTGAATGGCGGAGTGGATGCGCTCGCTCACACTCCCTTCACCGAGAGCGTCTCGCGCGACGTGCTGGAGCAGTGCGTTGCGCGGGGAATGGTGTGGATGAGCACCTTCGACATTCACGGGTACGGCTCTCCCGACGCCGAACAACAGAACGCCCTGGGGCTCGCAATGGATAACGCGTGGCGCTTCGTCAAAGCTGGCGGCCAGATGCTCTATGGCACCGACCTCGGTAACGGTCCGCTGCCAATCGGGGTCAACCCGCGCGAACTAGAGCTGCTACGCGAAGTAGGGCTCGATGCCGAAGCGCTACTCACTGCGATGTCAGGCGCGTGGCTGACCCGACACACGAACGCCAAGTTGCCCGCCAATCGCGGATCCTTCATTGCTATTGATGAAGACTCAACGGGTTCGGCCGACGAACTCGTCTCGGCGTTAACTCGAATACGCACAATCTCACACGAGGAACTGGTGTCATACGATGACTGATTTTGCTGCTCGCGCCGCCGAACTCGACGCCGTTGATCCGCTCGCGAAGTATCGCGAGCAATTCTTCGGCACGACCGAGGCCGATGGGAAATTGCCTGGCATGCCGCTTGCGTACTTCGACGGCAACTCTCTGGGTCGCCCGGCTCGCGCATCCATCGAACGTGTCGAATCTGTGATGCGTCACGAATGGGGCACGCGACTCATTCGATCGTGGGACGAAGAATGGATGCACCTTCCCTACGAACTCGGAGACAAAATCGGTCGCACGGCTCTCGGTGCCGCCCCCGGGCAGACGTTTGTCGCCGACTCAACGAGTGTCATTCTCTACAAACTTGCTCGTGCGGCCGTCGATGCCCAGTTGCGCGATGACCCGGCCCGCACCGAAATCGTGGCGGACAACGACAACTTTCCGACTGACCGATTCCTACTTGAGGGCATCGCCGCCGACCGCGGCCTCACGATTCGTTGGATCGAGGCGGACCCGGCATCTGGCGTCACGCTCGACCAGGTGCGCGACGTCGTGGGTCAGAAGACCGCGCTGGTGTTGCTGAGTCACGTCGCTTATCGCTCCGGCTTCATGGCCGACGGCGATGGCATCACCGCAGCTGCACACGAGGTGGGTGCGCTCGTACTGTGGGATCTCTCCCACTCCGTCGGCTCAGTCGTCGTGGAGCTCGACGCGTGGGGCGCCGACCTCGCCGCCGGCTGCACATACAAGTACCTCTGCGGTGGGCCTGGTGCGCCCGCGTTCGGGTACGTCGCTGCACGCCACCTCGACCGATTCGAACAACCCATTCAGGGCTGGATGGGTGCGGCCGATGTCTTCGCGATGGGTCCGAAATACGAACCCGGTCCGGGCATTCGTCGCTTCATCACCGGCACGCCGCCCGTGCTCGGCATGCTCGCGATGGACCCCGTCCTCGACATGATCAACGAAGTCAGCATCGAAGCAATTCGTGCAAAGTCGGTCTTGCTCACCGAACTGGTCATTGAGTTCGCGGATGACCAACTCGCCCCACGCGGAGTCACGCTCGCCACCCCGCGCGAGTCTTCGCGGCGCGGCGGCCACGTCACGCTCAACCACCCGCTCATGAAACGGGTCACAGCCACGTTGTGGGCGCACGACGTTATCCCCGACTACCGTGACCCGGGCGGTCTTCGTATCGGTCTCTCACCTCTGACCACGAGTTTCTCCGAGGTCGTGACGGGCATGCAGATGGTGGCGAGTACGCTCGAGGCATGACGACTCGTTCGCGCTCCCGCATCCTTTCTGCATTGACTGCGGCACTAACGGCAGCAATTCTGGTCTTCGGGGTCGCGCTCACAGGAGCAACTCCAGCGTCGGCAGCAGGTGGCTACACCGAACCCGCCATCGTGGAGGGCGCTCCGGTCATTCCTGACGTTGCCGCCGAGTATCACGGACTTCTGTACGTGAGTGGCTACAGCCCGGACATCACGATGGCCTATCGTCTCTTCTCATTTGACGGGTCGTCGTTCACGCTCATCGACTCGCAGTACAGCTTGGTCACGAACATGAGCGTCGTTAACGACCTGCTGTATTTCTCAGCCAAACAAGGCGGCACCTGGTACCTCCTGACCTATGACGGCACGACTATTAGTCGCGTCGGAGTGGAATCGACGCTGGCGCCGATTGACTATGTCGGCTTCAGCGACGGCGTGGTCGCATCCGTAACAGTGTCAGGTAGCGAGAACGACCTCGTTTACGTCGCCTCGGGGACGATTAACACGATTGGTCTGTTTGATTTCGCCAACAATCTTGTCGTTTTTGACGATTACGTCTATTTCACTGCGACTCCCTTTGGCGGGACCGGAACTCAACTCGATCGAACCGATGCCGTGGTGGTTCAGGAAGACGTTGCGCCGGCGGGCGCGAACTTGTTCGCATGGAAAGACGCCCTCTATATGGGAGACATCTACAACTCTTGGACATTCACAAAAATGTTGAGTGACCTCACGACCGAACCTGGTGCAACACCCGCCGTAACTGATGCCTTCGACTTCTTTGACGGAGGCGAAACGATGTATTTCTCGGGCGCTCGCGACGGGAACTATTCCGTATTTGCCTACGACGGCTCGACCACTACGGCCCTCAGTGGGCCGACGAGCATTGGCACGATGCTTCTTTTTGACGGTTACCTGTGGGCGAGCGACGTGCACTCGAGCCCTGTGGCGTGCGCCGACAACATCACCGTTCAGTGCAACTATGACTACGTCGACGTGTATTACTTCGACGGGACCCAATGGGTGTTCGTGATGCAATCGCGAACGTCCAGTGGATTCATGGTCACGTACCAGGGTCGTCTCTACGTTCAGAACGCTGGCACATGGACGTACACCGAACGTGCAAGCCTGCCGAACACGGGTATTGAGGTCGCGCCCATGGTGTGGACTGCGTTGCTCGCACTCGCTGCGGGTGGCGCGCTGACGGTCATCCGACGCCGGAATGGGCGCGCGACCACCGATTAGACTTGAGGCATCCAAACGCTTCTGACTGAAGAAATAGAGTGTGCGATGCCAGTTTTTGTCGTTGAGGTCATGCCCAAGCCCGAGATCTTGGACCCCCAGGGAAAGGCTGTCGCCGGCGCCCTCAGTCGCCTCGGTCACAACCAATTCAGTGGAGTGCGCATTGGTAAGCGCTTCGAGGTCACAGTTGAGGGTCCCGTGACGGACGCGACTCGTGCTCAGCTCGAAGACATCGCCCGCGAGATTCTTTCCAACCAGGTCATCGAAGACGTCGTCAGCATCACCGAGGTCAGCGCGTAATGCGCATCGGCGTCATCACTTTTCCGGGTTCACTCGACGATCGCGACGCGCTTCGTGCGATTCGCATCGCGGGCGCTGAACCCGTGGCCCTGTGGCACGGCGAACACGACCTGCAAAGTGTTGACGCGCTCGTTCTACCCGGTGGTTTCAGCTACGGCGACTACCTACGCGCGGGCGCCATTGCGAGCCACGCGCCCATCATGTCCGAGGTCATTGATGCGGCGAACAAGGGGATGCCCGTGCTCGGCATCTGCAACGGTTTCCAGATGCTCGCCGAAGCACGACTTGTCCCGGGCGCCCACACTCGCAACGACTGCCAGCACTTCGTGCGTCGCGACCAGAAGCTCTCCGTTGAGAACAACACGACAGCGTGGACGACAAAGTTTTCCGAAGGCGAAGAAATTATCATCCCGCTTAAGAATGCGGATGGTCGTTTCATCGCCGATTCCGACACCATCAAGCGCATCGAAGACAACGGACAAGTCACCTTCCGGTACGTCGGGTTCAACCCGAACGGCTCGGCAGATGACATCGCGGGTGTGTCAAACGAGCGCGGCAACGTGGTCGGTCTGATGCCGCATCCTGAACACGCAGTTGAACCGGGCTTTGGTCCTGACACTGCTACGCATATGCGCTCGGGTCTCGACGGTCTGCGTTTCTTCACGTCCGTCATCGAGCGAGTACTCGCGTGACAACAACCAAAACGGGGTTGAGCCCGAAGCGCCTGTATCTGATTCTTGCCGTGGCTGAAGCCTGCACCTGGACGTTGCTTATCGCTGGGCTCATCGTCAAGGCGACGGCAGGCATCGACCCCACGTTGCTCACGGCAATCGGTGCGCTGCACGGTTTCGTCTTTCTCAGTTACGGCGCGACTGCCATTCTTGTCGGCATCAACCAGCGCTGGCACTTTGGCGTGGGACTGCTCGCCGTCGTCACCGCGATTTTGCCGTATGCGACCATCCCGTTCGACATTGTGCAATCTCGTCGCGGTGCTCTGGAGGGCGCGTGGCGTCTCAAGGCCACCGATGACCCCCGTGACCACCACTGGTTCGACCGTTTCGTACGTTGGTTCTTGAACCGTCCTGCTTTGCTCGTTCTGGCGATTCTCGCCGCCATTGTGTTGATTTTCTGCGCGCTCCTGCTCGCAGGCCCACCCGGAGGTCGCTAATCGTGAGTCGTCCCGTCGCCGATACCGTAGACAACGCCATCGCCACACCTGAGAAAGAACAGCCGTACGCTGCTCTCGGCCTCAAGCCAGACGAGTACGCCCGCATCAAGGAGATCCTCGGGCGACGCCCGACGAGCGGTGAGCTCGCGATGTACTCGGTTATGTGGAGTGAGCACTGCTCCTACAAGTCGAGCAAGATGTACCTTCGCCAGTTCGGCCAGAAAGTCACGCCAAAAATGCGCGAGAAGCTGATGGTCGGTATGGGTCAGAATGCCGGCGTTGTCGACATTGGCGAAGGCTGGGCCGTCACGTTCAAGGTCGAGAGCCACAATCATCCGAGTTACATCGAACCCTTTCAGGGTGCTGCCACCGGCGTCGGTGGAATCGTGCGTGACATCATCTCGATGGGTGCTCGCCCGGTTGCAGTGATGGACCAGCTGCGGTTTGGCGCGATCGACAACCCCGACACCGCTCGCGTGGTGCACGGTGTGGTCGGCGGCATCAGCTTCTACGGTAACTGCCTCGGACTGCCGAACATCGGTGGAGAGACCTACTTTGATGCCGTGTATCAGGGGAACCCGCTCGTTAACGCGCTTGCGGTCGGCGTGCTCCGCCACGAAGACCTGCACCTCGCCAACGCCTCGGGCGTGGGCAACAAGATTGTGCTCTTCGGGGCACGCACGGGTGGCGATGGCATTGGTGGCGCGTCCATTTTGGCTTCGGATTCATTTGACTCAACTGGCCCGACCAAGCGTCCGGCCGTGCAGGTCGGCGACCCATTCGCTGAGAAGGTGCTCATTGAGTGCTGTCTCGAGCTGTATCGCGAAGGCCTAGTCGAAGGTATTCAGGACCTCGGCGCTGCCGGTATTTCCTGTGCGACGAGCGAGCTCGCCGCAAACGGCGACGGTGGGATGTTCGTCGAACTCGATAACGTACTTCTGCGCGACCCCACACTGACGAGCGAAGAGATTCTCATGTCGGAGAGCCAAGAGCGCATGATGGCCGTGGTGGAACCCGGCAAGCTCGACGCGTTTCTCGCAGTGACAGCGAAGTGGGATGTGGAGACGAGCGTGCTCGGAGAAGTCACCGACACCGGTCGCCTAGTCATCCACCACAACGGTCAAGAAATTGTCAATGTCGACCCGTCGACGGTTGCCGTTGATGGACCTGTGTACGAGCGTCCGGTCGCGTACCCGACGTGGATTGATGCCCTCAACGACGACTCGGCCGACAAGCTTGCTCGTGCGACTGACGGCGATGTTCTGCGCGAACAATTCCTCTCGCTCGTCGCGAGCCCGAACCTCGCTGACAAGAGCCTCATCACGACCCAGTACGACTACTTCGTCATGGGAAACACCGCCCTGTCGTTCCCCGACGATGCCGGCATGATTCGCGTCGATGAAGAATCCGGTCTCGGATTCTCGGTCGCGACCGACTGCAATGGTCGTTACTGTCAGCTCGACCCGTACCAAGGTGCCCAACTTGCCTTGGCCGAGGCCTACCGCAACGTCGCCGTATCGGGTGCCGTGCCGACGGCCGTGACCGACTGCCTCAACTTCGGGTCGCCGGAGAACCCCGAAGTCATGTGGCAGTTCCAGCGTGCCGTCGAGGGACTCTCCGACGGGTGCCAGGCCATGGAAATTCCCGTTACGGGTGGCAATGTGTCGTTCTACAACCAGACGGGCGACGTGGCCATTCACCCCACGCCAGTCGTGGGTGTGCTCGGCATCATAGATGACGTTGCGCGTCGCATCCCCAGTGCATGGCAAGAAGAGGGGCAGAACATCTACCTCCTCGGCACCACGAGCACCGAGCTCGACGGATCCGCATGGGCGAACACGATTCATCACCATCTCGGTGGCCGCCCGCCGGCAGTCGACCTCGGGCGTGAGGTTGCTCTAGGAAGCTTGCTCCACGGCGCCGCTCTCGAAGGCCTCGTCACAAGTGCGCACGACCTCAGCGACGGTGGCCTTGCCCAGGCTCTGGCCGAGGCCGTTTCGCGCTTTGGCGTGGGAGCTCGCGTGTTCCTCGACGAGGTTCTCGAGCGTGACGGTATTGATCTCACGACTGCACTGTTCAGCGAATCAACCGGTCGGGTCATCGTTTCGGTAGACCGCACCGACGACGTGAAGTTTGTCGGGCTCTGCGAAGCGCGCGGCTATCCCGTAGTTCGTATCGGCGTGACCGATCAGAAGGGGGCGGATGCGGCACTCGACATCCAGGGACTGTTCACGGTTCCCGTCGCCGAAATTCGCGAACGCAGCAATGAGACCCTGCCGAAGTACTTCGGCTAGTTCTCTTCAGCAATTCGCACGTGGTGACGAATCACTTCGGACACCACGAAGTTGAACCACTTCTCGGCGAACGCCGGGTCCAGGTCCGCCTCGATCGCGAGCGCGCGAAGGCGAGCCACTTGACGAGCTTCTCGATCAGGATCAGAAGGTGGCAAATCGTGCTCGGCCTTCAAGATGCCGACTTTCTGCGTGAACTTGAAGCGCTCCGCGAGCAGGTTGATGAGAGCCGCGTCGATGTTGTCGATGCTCTGACGAATGCTCCCTAACTCGGCCTTCACGTTGGGGTCAATCGGCGATGCCGCGTGGTCACTCATGGTGACGAGACTACCGAATGGAGGAACGACAGGGCCCGCACAACCACGGGAGGATGTGCGGGCCCTGTCGCCTCTGTTGGAGACCAAGGTTGCTTAGTCGTCGGCTCCGTCGTGCGTGGAACCGTTGCCGGAGTGGCGACCGTTACCCGAGGCGGGCACGGCCGGCACCGCACGGGTGTGAGTGCCGTCGTGCTGCGAGTTGCTCACCGCGGGAGTCGCGGGTGTTGCGTGTTCGTGGTAACCCTCGCCATTTGCGTCACCGTCGTGGTCACCGTGATCGTCGGAGCAGGTCCACGTGTCAGCGACCCCATCGCCATCCGTGTCGATGAGAACGGGCACGTCGTCGCTGTCCGCGTCGGCATCGCCGTCGGTGGCGCCATTATCGTCCGCGCAGACCACCGGGTCAGTCGGCGAAGGCGTGGGAGTCGGCGTCGGTGTCACATTCGGGTCAGGAATCGTGGCGGGATCTGTCGGGAGGCCGGTAGCCGGGTCAATCGGCCAACCCGTAGCTGGGTCAATGACCCACCCCGTCGTTGCGTCGATGGTTTGTCCGGTTACGGGATCTATCGTCGGAGTGACGACGATAGATGCGGGCAGAATCGCTGCCGTGTCAGCGAGGGCGATACCTCCACCAACAAGGACGAGCGGTACTGCGACGAGAAGCGCATTTCGAAAGAGTGAGTTTTTCATAACTTCACGCTACGAAGGCGTCACTTCACAAACGACCTTCAGACGTCGCGCAAAAAGCACCCAATCGGTAAAGGTTTAGCCAACGAGGTCGTGCAGTACGACAATCGCATCGCGGGCAGGCCCAACGCCGATGGCCGAGAATCGAGCACCGCTCATTGCTTCGAGAGCGCGCACGTAGGACTGGGCATTGGGCGGAAGGTCATCAAAGGAGCGTGCTCCCGTGATGTCCTCGGTCCAACCGGGGAACATCTCGTAAATGGGCTTTGCGTGATGGAAGTCACTCTGGTTGACGGGCATCTCGTCAAAGCGAACGCCGTCAACGTCGTATGCGACACACACGGGGATTTCGGCGAGACCGGTAAGCACATCCAGTTTCGTCAAAACGAAGTCGGTCACGCCATTGATACGCGAGGTGTAGCGCGCGATGGGCGCGTCATACCAGCCGCATCGACGCGGACGACCCGTCGTCGTACCGAACTCGAAACCGGTTTTGCGCAGGAACTCGCCCGACTCGTCGAACAACTCAGTCGGGAACGGCCCCGAACCCACACGTGTCGTGTACGCCTTGATGACGGCAATCACGCGGTCGACGCGGTTCGGCCCAATTCCCGAACCGGTGGATGCCCCGCCCGCCGTCGCGTTTGAGGACGTGACAAACGGGTAGGTGCCGTGATCCACGTCGAGCATGGTGGCCTGGCCACCTTCGAAAAGCACAGTCTTGTTCGCATCTAGTGCGCGGTTCAATTCGAGCGCAGTGTCAGAGACCATGGGGCGCAGTCGGTCTGCGTAACTCAGCAATTCGTTGACCACTTCGTCGGCAAGAATCGCGCGACGGTTGTAAATCTTGACCAACAGGTGGTTCTTGATTTCGAGTGCACTCTCCACCTTTTGGCGCAGAATTCCCTCGTCGAAGATGTCCTGAATGCGGATGCCCACGCGGTTGATCTTGTCGGCATACGTCGGTCCGATGCCGCGGCCGGTCGTGCCAATCTGTCGCTTGCCGAGGAAGCGTTCCGTGACCTTGTCGAGCGTACGGTGGTAGAGCGTGATGACGTGCGCATTCGCGGACACCTGGAGCTTGCTCGTGTCGATGCCGCGAGCGCTGAGCGCATCCAGCTCGGCAAACAACACTTCGAGGTCGATGACCACACCGTTAGCGATGATCGGCGTCACGCCCGGGGTCAGAATGCCCGACGGAAGCAGGTGCAGCGCGTACTTTTCGTCGCCGATGACGACCGTGTGCCCCGCGTTATTTCCGCCGTTGAACTTGACGACGTAGTCGATGCGGTCGGCGAGAAGGTCGGTGGCTTTACCTTTGCCTTCGTCGCCCCACTGGGCGCCGATCAGAACGATTGCTGGCAATTAAGTGACCCCTCAACTTCGCGATGGGTTATTCCGCACGAAGAACGAAACACCGAGACGATTCTAGGCGAGCGTTGGTGCACGCTTATTGAGCTCTCGAAGGAGGTGCCACTATTTTTTCTTGAACATGCGGGCCAAGAGCCCTGCGGGCACTGGATCGTTTTCGTGACCTTTGCATCGTTGTGAGGAAGGAACTCCGCGCATCACTTCATTCACGTGTTGGCCGCAACCGGCCCACGTCGTTTTTCCACACTTACGGCAGGTTACTTGACGGCACATTTTGGATTCTCTCCTTATTTGGGGTTATTCGGTTACGGTCGCGTGAAGTACGACATCTATGGCGCGCTTATTCACACCATCGATGTCGACAAGTCGATCGCGAAGTTCGAGATTGAGTATCGTCAATTGCTCTGCGTGGGCAATGTCACGCAATTCTTCGACCGAGGGAAGCACATCCGCTCGCTGGGGGCCGCCCACGCCGTCGATGAGGTTTTGTCGAGCGTGCCAAACGCCGAAGATAGTCGCGCCGGGTCGAAGAGCACAAACGAGGCTTTGGATGCTGAGCACAAGGCGTTCTCTCGGGGTCTGCAAGTAGGCAATCACTCCGAGGTCCGCTGGCGCTAGTTGAAAGTCGGCGTTGCGGTCAACCTCGATGAGTGTTCCGAAAACGCGACCCTCGAGCCCTTCTTCTCGCGAGCGCTCCATAAATTTGTCAATGGCGACCGACGAAATATCGGCGTTCTCGGCTTGCCAACCGCGCCGGGCAAACCAAAGAGCGTTTCGGCCTTCGCCGCCGGCGAGATCAATCATTCGCCCTGCGGGCAACTCGCTAAGGAACTCGACCACGAATTCGTTTGGTGAAGAAGTCCACACCGAGTCGACGCTCGCGTATCGGCTATTCCAGAATTCGGCCGTTGAGTAATCCGACATCGTGGCCTGTTTCTGAGGGTGAACTACTTGACGATGGGCAGGCCGGTAGCATCGGATGCGTCGACGTAGCCACCCACATTGGTCAGGTGGGTGAAGCCGGCCGCCTGCATGTCAACGAGTGCCTTGCCCGCACGGTTGCCCGACCGGCAGTACAGAACATACGTTCCGGCTGGGTCCAGCTTCGTGATGTCGCTTGCGAAGTGACCCGACTCGTAATCGATATTGAGGGCGCCGTCGAGGTGACCTTCCGCGAATTCGGCGGGTGTGCGCACATCAATCACTGCGGTGACGCTCGACATATCTACCTTCTCTACGGTTGAGCAGGCTGTGAGGCCGGCGGCCAGGCCCAACGCGACGACGAGGGCCGTGATGGCTTTCCAGATACGGTTCATGGTTTGAGCATACCCCTGGGGGTATGCGTATCCAAATTCGAACCACCTAAACGAATTTGACGTGTTGCATGACCCAGGCGTGCATCACGACGGCAGCGGCCGCCGAAGCATTGATTGAGCGCGTCGACCCAAACTGCGAGATCTCAATGACAGCCTCCGAAGCGGCGATGGCCTCAGGCGAGAGTCCGGGGCCCTCCTGCCCGAACAGGAGCACGCACCGCTCGGGCAGTGCGAAAGTCTCGAGTTTCACGCATCCCGGCACGTTATCGATGGCGAGAATTGGGATGCCTGCACCCGACGCCCAGGTCGCAAAATCCTCGACCGTATCGTGATGAACGACGTGCTGGTAGCGGTCAGTCACCATCGCACCGCGCTTATTCCACCGGCGGCGACCAATGATGTGCACCGTGTCGGCGGCGAACGCGTTGGCGCTGCGCACAATCGAGCCGATGTTCATGTCGTGCTGCCAGTTTTCAATCGCCACGTGAAATGCGTGCCGGTGTTCGTCGAGGTCGGCAACGATGGCTTCCATGCGCCAATACCGGTAGCGGTCGATGACGTTTCGGGTGTCGCCGTCGCGCAAGAGGTCGGGGTCGTAGTGCTCGCCCTCGGGCCAATCTTCGGGACCGTTCCCCGGCCACGGACCAACTCCCGCCGTGCTCGTTTCGTGCGTCGGGTTGTCCATCTGCTTAGGCTAACCACATGCACGCAATTCAGATGAATGCTCCCGGCGGCCCCGGGGTTCTTCAATTTCGTGAAATCGCAACTCCACACCCCGGACCGGGCGAAGTTCTCGTTCGCAACTATTCCGTGGGCGTGAACTTCATCGACATTTATCGCCGGCAGGGAATCTACCCGGTGGCTCTGCCTCACATACCAGGCAACGAAGGTGCGGGCGAAGTGGTCGCACTCGGCGACGGCGTGACGACCGTGTCAATCGGCGACCGGGTTGCCTACTGCGAGGCAAACAACGCCTACGCGACCGATGTGATTTTGCGAGCGGATGCGGCACTCCCCGTGCCCGAACCCATGGACGTCAACGTGGCCGCCGCCATGCCGTTGCAGGGCATCACGGCCCACTACTTGACCCACTCGACTTTCCCGCTCGAGACCGGCCACACGGCCCTGATTCACGCGGGTGCAGGAGGGGTCGGATTGTTGCTCATCCAGCTCGCAAAGATTCGTGGCGCACGGGTGATCACGACGGTCTCAACGCCTGACAAGGAATCCCTCGCGCGGGCGGCCGGTGCCGACCACGTGATTGCGTACGACAACTTCGACATGGTCGCTCGTGACCTCACTGACGGTGTCGGTGTGGACGTGGTGTACGACGGTGTGGGCAAGACGACGTTTGACCGGTCGCTCGCGACCCTACGCACGCGCGGAATGATGATCTTGTTTGGTGCGGCGTCTGGGCCAGTGCCCGACTTCGACCTGCAGCGTCTGAACTCGGGTGGTTCGCTAACGATCGCCCGACCATCCCTCGGGCATTATTTGCTCACTGCCGACGAGCGCGCATGGCGATGGAACGATCTCGTCACCGCGGTGCAGTCAGGGCGACTGGATGTGCGCATTGGCGGCACGTACCCTCTGGCCGAGGCTGCTCAGGCGCACGAGGACCTCGCCGCACGCCGCACGACCGGCAAGCTGATTCTTACGCCCTAAGGAGAGCTCAAAAAGCAGACGAACGCACCCTCAGTCGCTCGCCAATCGGCCGCCGTGACCGGGAACACGAACGTGTACCGGAACCCCGGAGTCGCAGCTGTTGCTGCGTCGATGAGTCCGGGCTCGGTGCAGAGCGGGAGCACGGTCTGCTGTAACTGAGCCTCGCCGGGGAAGTCCGCGGCGGAGTATCCGGGCACCTGACCCGCGCGGACTACTTGAGCGACATGAGTCTGCGAGCACGGCACGACGTCGTACGTGGGTTCCCATGAGCCGGGGAACGTTTCCAGGCACGACCCGGCGAGCAGGTCATCCCACGCATAATTGCCGGGCGCGAGTGACGTGACCGGCGTCGGGGTGGTGGTCAGTGTGGGCGAAGGCAGGTCTGACACTGGCGTGAAGGATGCGCGACCAAGCCAAAACCCGCCTGCCGCAACCAGCACAGCCCCGAGTGCCGTCGCAGACCACCAGATTGCGGTCTGGGTGCGGGGATTACTCCAGTCCAAGGTCACTGAGACCGAGTGCCGCGAAGTAGGGATAGCCAGCTTCTTCGATGCGCTCCTTGGCGCCCGTGTTGCGGTCAACGACCACGCACACGCCGACGACCGTCGCACCGGCCTTCTCGAGAGCAGCAATTGCCGCCAGAGGCGACCCGCCGGTGGTCGACGTGTCTTCGAGCACGACCACGCGCTTACCGTTGACTTCGGGGCCTTCGACCTGTCGGCCACGGCCGTGGTCCTGGGGTTATTTACGCACGACGAACGCGTCGTACGAGCGGCCGCGTGCAGCGCCTTGGTGCAAGACAGAAGCGGCGATGGGGTCAGCGCCCATGGTCAAGCCGCCGACCGCATCCACGTTCGGAATTGCATCGATGAGATCGAGCATGACCTGCCCGATCAGCGGTGCGACGCGGTGGTCGAGCGACACCTTGCGAAGGTCGACGTAGTAGGTGGCCTTCTTGCCACTCGTCAGCGTGAAATCGCCGTGGAAAACGGCGTCGGACTTGATGAATTCGATGAGCTGGGCGCGTACGTCGGTCATGCCTACAGCCTACCGACGGTGCCAAGCCGGTACTTTGGTGGCATGCGTATCGCCACCTGGAACGTCAACTCGATTCGTGCCCGAGTCGAGCGCGTGGTCGACTACCTGGTGCGCGACGACGTCGACGTGCTCTGCATGCAAGAGATTAAGTGCCGCGACAACCAGTTCCCCCGCGAGCGTTTCACCGAGATCGGCTACGACGTTGTGCTCCACGGACTCAATCAATGGAATGGCGTTGCCATCGCATCCCGCCTGCCGATTGACGATGTGCAAGTCGGCTTTGCGAACATGCCCGGCTTCGGTACGCCCGGCGACGATGGCGCTCTGCCACTCGAAGCCCGGGCGATGGCGGCGACGGTCAATGGTGTGCGTGTGTGGAGTCTTTACGTTCCCAACGGCCGCGAACTCGACAACCCGCACTTTCCCTACAAGTTGGCGTGGCTGGATGCGCTGGCCACCGATACTCGCGCCTGGCTCGCTGCCCACCCGAACGAACCGCTCGCGCTGCTCGGCGACTGGAACGTTGCTCCCTTCGACCACGACGTCTGGGACGTCAACGAATTCGTGGGGTCGACGCACGTGTCACAGCCGGAACGCGACGCGTTCTTCGCGTTCGAGAACGTCGGACTCTCCGACGTCGTTCGGCCTCTCGTGCCGGATGGCTACACGTACTGGGACTACAAGCAACTTCGCTTTCCACGCGATGAAGGGATGCGCATTGACTTCATCCTCGCCAATCCGGCGTTTGGCGAGCTCGTCACCGACGCGCACATCGCTCGCGACGAACGCAAGGGCGACGGACCGAGTGACCACGTCCCCGTTGTTGTCAATCTCAACATCGGCGAAGACGAGGATGACCGCCCGATGTTCCTGTAGTTTTGCGTCAGTTACATCTCTTTTAGGCGAAGTGCCCCACACGAAAGCGTGACGACATGAAGAACCGTTCCTTGGACATCACACTCACCATCGTCTTTTCGCTGATCTCGCTCGTTGTTGGAGTTGTGCTCGAACTCGTCGTCGTGATGTTTCCGATGATGAGCGACGCGTGCGGCGTCAACACGTGCAATGTGCCCGTTATGGAAGGCGCACTGTGGGTCGGGCTTTTCGGCACACCGATCCTCATCCTGCTGTTCATCGTTCTGGCCATCCGCCGCCTCGTTCAGGAACGCAAAGCATGGCCGTGGCCGATCTTCGGCATCCTCGACTCGCTGGCTTTTGTTGTCGCCGTCGCGCTGGTCATGGCGCTGGCCGCGCAGGGTGTGTTCGGCGGAAGCTAACTACTTCTTCTTTGCGGGCTGCGCCTCAGTGCGCCCGATGAACTGATCCATCGTGTGGTACACCCCGAACACGTGGTCGGCCACCCAGTCGTACGCGCTCTGGGGCAGGATGCCCTTCACGAGCGTCGACAGGCGAGCCAACGGCGGCAAGATGAGCAAGTTCTTCTTACCCTTGATCATCTCGGTCCACACGCGCCACACGACGTAGCCCGGCTTCATGATGGGCATGAGCGTCGGCCCCTTGGCGCCTTCGAACATCCCGGTCGAAATGTAGCTCGGGCATACGGTCAATACCTTGACGTTGCGCACGTTCATCTGTTCGAGTTCGAGTCGAACTGTGTCGCTCCAGCCGAGCAAGGCCCACTTGCTCGCTGCGTACACGCTCATTCGTGGGTTTGATACGAAAGCGGATGCGCTCGAAATGTTGACCACACGGGCGTCGCGTCCGCCCGCAATCATGCCGGGCAAGAATGCGCGAGTAATGAGCATCGGGGCAATCGCATTCACGCGCATCGTGAGGTCGATGCCTCGGGCCGGATCGTGGTCGACGAAAAGCGCACCCGTCACGACGCCGGCGTTATTGATGAGAATGTCGATGCCGCCGTGATCTTTGATGACCTTCGCGCTCGAGGTCGCGACTGCGTCGGCGTCGGACACGTCAATCGCCATCGCGACGAGCTTTGTGTTCTTGCCGGCTGAAGGGGTGAGTTCCTTGACCGTCGAATCGAGGGCCGCCGCGTTCACATCCCAAAGAATCACGGTTGTGGCACCGTCCGCGATGGCACGCTCGGCGTACAGCCGGCCCATGCCCATCGCGGCACCTGTGATGAGAATGCGGGAACCGGCAACAGTGAAGGTCATGTTGTCATCATAGGACGAAGCCTCGCGCATCCATACTGAATATAGAAGCCTCCTGTTTACTTGGCATTCCGATTGCTTGACGGCTCGCCTAACGTTGTGCCATGACGACTCAATTGGCGCGCCCCGAAATCTCGATCCACCCGGCCTGGCTCACGCTCAAAGCAGCTGCGACCGCGCTGCAAGGTGTCCAGGTGAAGAACGGGTCGATCCCGGATGTTGCCAACCACGACGCTGCTCGTGGACATGTTGCTGCGATTCAGGATGCCGTGCGCGAGTTGTCCGGATTCTTCCCGCACGATGCGTCTTACCTCGATGCCGTTATCGCCGACTTCGGGCGCTGGGTCGAAGGAGGATTCGGGGAGCCCGACTTTCTCGCATCCATTCTCGAATTCGACCCGGCCGCACTTCGTGTTGATGGCGCGCGTCACCTCGTCGTTTTCCCGATGTACACCCAGAACGGATCGACGAATCGTTTTGTTGAAGCCGTGCTCATCGAAGTGATGTGGCCGGAGTTCATCGCCGAGCTCGAGGCCGAGTCGTACAAGAACAAGATGTTCCTGCCACTGCGTTTTCTCGACTTCACTCCCGGCTACGACACCAACTCCGCGGTGCTCTTTCCCGAGACGGTCGCGATGCGTGAAGTCCCTGATTTCACGTGGGGCGCTATTTTCCAGGACCGCGAGGCGGCGCGCTTCCGCAAGGTGACCGAGGCGGCCGTCGACATCACGTCGCTCGCTCTGCCGCCTGAGGCCGAGGACCTGCTCAACGACCAGGTGCTCGCTGAACACACGTTCATCATGTGGGACCTCATCCACGACCGCACGCACATGGCCGGCGACCTGCCGTTCGACCCGTTCATGATCAAGCAGCGCATGCCGTTCTTCCTCTACGGTCTTGAAGAACTTCGCTGCGATCTCACCGCTTTCCGAGAGTGCGTCAAGCTCGACCGCGGTGGCAGCGCCAGCCCCGAGATTCGTCGTCACGCGCGTCTCGTGCAGTACGCCGTCGTCTTCGACCGCATCTTCCGCTTCTCGATTACGGGCACCCGCGTTCGCAATTACGACGCCGTCGCGGCGCAGCTCATGTTCGCGTGGTTGCACCAGCGCGGTGTCATGAACTGGACGAACAACAAGCTCAGCATCGACTGGGCCGCCCTTCCCGACGCCGTCGTGTCACTTGGTGACGCGATTGACGACCTGTACTGGCGCTCGATTGACCGCCCGAAGGTCGCTCACTGGCTTGCCGCCTACGAGCTCGTTGCCGGAACGCTCACGCCTCACCCCGCATCCGTGTGGGCGAAGGGGGCGGATGCACTGCCGACGACTGGCGCCCTGTCGGAAATGACAGATTTGCTGATGGACGATGAGTTCCCGCTGTCGATGTTCTACGAAGCACTGCAGCGCAAGATGGCTCCCGTCATCGAGTCGACCAAGGGCATTCGTGCATAGTGTGCGTGTGGGTCGCGCGCCCGCAATCACACGCCTAGGCTTGCCACATGCAACGACTTCACGATGCCGCCTGGCGCGGATTCGCTTCTGACAACTACGCCGGACTTCACCCGGAGGTGCTCGAGGCTCTGCACGCCGCCAACGGCGGTCACCAGGTCGCATACGGCGAGGACGTGTACACGCAGAAACTGACACACGTCATGGAGACGCACTTTGGCGTCGGCATCGAAGTCTTTCCGGTCTTCAACGGCACCGGCGCGAACGTACTCAGCTTGCAGTCGCTTTTGCCTCGTTGGGGTGGCGTGATTTGCGCACAGACCGCGCATCTCGGTAACGACGAGAGCGTCGCGCCACAGGCGGTTGGCGGATTCGCGTTGCTTCAGGTTCCGCATGAGAACGGCAAAATCACTCCCGAACTCGTTGACATGCAAGCCTACGGATTCGGGGACGAACACCACCCGCAGCCGGCCGCCGTATCAATCACACAGTCGACCGAACTCGGCACGGTCTATACGCCGGCCGAGGTTCGTGCGTTGGCCGATCACGCTCACTCCAAGGGCATGGCGCTGCACATGGACGGAGCGCGCATCTCCAACGCCGCCGCCTCACTGGGAATGCCGATTCGTGAGTTCACGCGCGATGCGGGTGTCGACGTGTTGAGCTTCGGTGGAACGAAGAACGGTCTGCTCGGTGCGGAAGCAATCGTCGTATTCTCGCCGGAACGGGTGAACGGGTTGATCTACTTGCGCAAGATGAACATGCAGCTGTCGTCGAAGATGCGGTTCGTGTCCGCCCCCTGGGTGGGCATGCTCCAGGACGGCCAC
>CAZYYL010000004.1:0-19718 GCA_964651425.1 uncultured Microbacteriaceae bacterium
AGAGCACCTGCTTTGCAAGCAGGGGGTTAGGAGTTCGATTCTCCTAGGCTCCACAGAAACCCGCCTCTGGTCCGCCGGAGGCGGGTTCTTTTTGTGGCGGCCGACTGGTTACCACCACTTCAGGTCTTTCAGATCAACTTTGTTAGAGTTGTGGGCGCACTAGGCGAACAATCTACTTCCCCCCGGAGAACCATGTCACTACGTATCGGCAAGAGAGCCTCTCGTGCAGTCGCAGCCATAATCGCTATCGGTAACGTGGTGATGGTGAGCTCCGGGGCCCAAGCGCTTGAAACCTACGAGAGCATCTCGGCAAGCTCGTCCCCCTATACCCAGAACTTTGCAAACGGGACGACGGCCGCCGTCGAGCTCAGCAATGGTGCCAATTACGCAACGGCGTACGCTTCGTATCCATTCAATGCTCCCAAGTTGAAGTACCAAGTGACCGGAACGGCAAATAGCGCGGTCAAATTTAGCTTCACCAGTACCTACCCAGGCTGGACGGGTGTGAGCGACTTGCGCCTCTATTACGGCTGGGTCAATAACGGCGATCAGTCCGTGGTCTCCACGAGTGCATCCCCTTCGGGTCTCGACTTCACGACAACCGGAGTCGTTGTCGCTCACGATCAATATGCCAACTGCGGTGATTGCTATGGCACCGCCGCTCTTGACGCGTCTGGACAAATCAAGGCGCCAAACGCAACGTCCGGTCGTGCGTACAACGGAGTAATACAACTTCACTTTGACACTCCGATTACCTGGATTCAGATTCTCGGTCCAGGCACGAGAACGGACCTCTCAGGAACGAACGGATTCGGCATTGACATTCCCGTCGTCACGAACACCGTGACGTTCATGGCCAATGACGGCGGTGCGGGTACGGCGAGTCAGACAAAAGGTGTGCCGACCGCGCTCGACGCCAACACGTTCAGCAACCCTGGCTTCAACTTCGCGGGTTGGGCAACTGAGCAAGGCGGAGGAGGGGATACCTACTCAGACGGTCAGGAATACAATTTTGCTTCCGACATCACCCTGTACGCGCAGTGGACCCCCATCGTTGTTTCGCACACCGTAACGTTTGACCCCAACGGCGGTTCAGGGACCTTTGACCCGCAGGATTCATCTGGAACCGCCGCCTTAAACATCAACACGCTCACACGTGAGGGATTCACGTTCGCCGGTTGGAATACTGAGCGCGATGGATCCGGTACTTCGTACGCTGACGGTGCGGAATTCGACTTCAGTGGTGACCAGACCCTTTATGCTCAGTGGACACCCGTGCCGGCTCTGCCCGGAATCAACGAGCTGGGTTCATTGGTCAATACCGGGCTTTCGACACTTGGCCCCATTGGTACGGCCGGCGTATTGGTCGCCTTTGGATCGCCTATCCTTCTGCTGAGCGAGCGATTCCGTCGTACCCGTGCGTATGGAGCGATTGTTCTCCACCGTTCGTCGAACCTGACGATCACCTCGCCAGCATCCTTCTTTGACCGGTTGCGCAAGCGCAAATAGGAAGCGTGTTCAGCCGCGGAGCGAAAGCGCCGCACGCACTGAATCGGCGATGGCCGGACCCATTGTGTTGGCAAAGGTCGTCGTCAAGTGATCTTGGTCACGATAAACGTTGGCACCTGAGATGACCACGCGACAGTGTGAGTTGTCACAGAACACCGACGTGAAGTCGACTGCCGAGGCCCGCGGAACGATTCGGGCCGCCGCGAGAAGCGGGTCTGGGACGACGAGCGAACCTGTGCGGTCAAAGGAACATGACGAGGCGCTGGCGAAACGCAGGCAGTTGTTGGGGTCTGATTCGCTGGAAGGGTTGTCGACAATGGCGATGACGGGTGAACCCTGCGACTGTGAGGACCACGCGGCCGCGACATCGGCTGCCGCTTGTTCGTTCGACCCGGATGCCTCGACGAGACCAGACGCCAGGCCAGCGGTCACGATGGCGTCATACGGCTGAATCGAGGCGAGCTCAGACGCCAGGTTCGTGCGCCAGGTTCGGCACGATGCGACGAACGCGGGATTGCTGTCGGCGGAGTCAGCCACGGTCCACGGGCACGCGCCCTTGAGGTACGTCGTCAGGTTCCAGCCGTTGAGTTCAGATTGACGGATGAGAGCGTCAATGTACTGGTACGCGTGACTGTCACCGATGAGGGCGATTCGCGGAGCACCCGGTTCCATCGAGCCAAACGAGCACTGAACTAGTGCAGCTTCATTGAGCTGAACAAAGCAGTCCTCGTTTCCTGGGCGGTCGGCACTGCCAAAGCCGGGCGACGGCACGATGACCTCGTCGAGCGACGGGTTCGAGCATCCCGTGATGACCTCTGCACCAAAGCACGCCGGAGGATTGGCCGTAATCGAGGAGAGTTCCTGGGCTGCCGCGGCGTACTTCGGCGTGACCACGGCGAAGGCTCCCGCAATCAGGGCGCCGACAAGTGCGAGCGCAACGAGCATCCAGCCGAAGGTGAAACGCGGTGTGCGTTTCACGAGATAAGGAAGTCGGCGCATGGGATCTTCCACGAAGCGTTTCGTAAGCCACGCCAGCACAAAGGCGCCGACAAACAGGGCCACCCGATTCACCGCACTCAAACCCCATCCCGCGATGAATGGCGCCGCGATAATGAGTGGCCAGTGCCACAGATACAACGAGTACGAAATATCACCAAGGAACCGCATGGGGCGCAAGCTCAATGCTCGAGCCACGCCGAATCGACCCCCACCGGGTTGAATCGAGAGGAGAGCGACGGTTCCGAGCACGGGGAAGGCCGCGAGCCAGCCGGGGAAGGGCGATTCGCTCGTGAGAGCCATGGCACTTCCGGTGATGAGCGCGAGCCCGAGCATCCCGATCACATTGCTCTTCCACCCGGCCGCGGGCCGCAACTGAGGAACGAGGACGAGCAGAGCCCCTGCCGCAAATTCCCACACGCGCGTGAAGAGCACGAAATACGCCTGCGCAGGATTGACGGCCGTAAACCACATTGATGCGAGAAGCGACACGACCCCGATGGCAGAGACACAGAGGGTGACGAGAATCCACCGATGCCGAACAGCCAAACGCGCACTGACGGAAAAGACCAGCAGCAGCAAAAGAGGCCACACAACGTAGAACTGCTCCTCGAGTGACAACGACCAGTAGTGCTCAGAGATCGTGTGCCCAGCGCTTGCCAGGTAGTCGACCGAACTGGCCGCAAGGTGCCAGTTCTGCCAGTAAAGCGCTGACGCTGTGATGTCCCACAATGAAGCGGGCGCAAATGCGAGGGGCAGAACCCAGACCGTGAGTGCGATCGACACAATCAGCACAAAAAGCGAAGCGGGAACCAGGCGGCGGATGCGCTTCGCCCAGAACTCGAGCAGACCAATCGTTCCTCGGGCCCGAAGTTCGCGCACAAGCTGCCCGGAAATCAGGAAGCCTGAGATCACGAAAAAGATGTCGACACCGATATAACCGCCTGTCAGGCGGGCAGGCCAAAAGTGATAGACAACAACAAGCAGTACCGCTATCGCTCGAAGTCCTTGAATGTGCGGGATGAAGTGCTCAGAGGTCGGCGAGGGCGTTGCGGTACGGGCCATAGAGACTGAGCCTAGAGGTCGTCCGGCTGTTCCACCCACAACTCGTCGTCGGCGCGGAATGTCTGATACGCGATGTAACCGATGCCGATAAGGGCAGCGATTCCGACACCTACCGCGATAACGGTCCCGGCGCCCGGACCAGACTTTGCGACAGCGGATGACCGACGAGAAACAAGCTTGCGCGCGACGGTCAGGGCTGACTTGGGCGCCTTGCCATCCAAAAGGTTGAGTGCTGCACCAACCGCCGCACCAACGGCGGGGAGCACATCATCAACGACAGTGTGACGAGCAGATGCGTATCCGCGACGACCACTCTGGGCCAGACGTGGGAAAACATCATCTTGTGCGTAACGACCAAAATCCCGTCCCGCATCACGTGCAGCCGCGCTCGCCTGTGCGAGAACTCGACGCTGTTCGCGCAGAATCGCCTGAGCTTCGGCCCGAATCTGCTCGCCCGGGTCTTTCTTCTTCGCCATGACGATTGTCCTTTCACGTTGACATGACAATCATGTCACTCTCGCTGAACACGTGAGCACCGTGTGACAGAATGACCAACATGTCGATTCACACTGCTACCGCTGTTATCACAACCAACCACGGCCCCATCACTGTCAAACTTTTTGGCAATCACGCGCCAAAAACTGTCGCGAACTTTACTGGCCTCGCGACCGGCGAAAAGGAGTGGACCGCCCCGGCCACAGGCGAGAAGCGAAACGACTCGCTTTACAAGGGAACCATCTTTCACCGGATTATCGCCGGCTTCATGATTCAGGGTGGCGACCCGCTGGGCAAGGGCATTGGCGGTCCGGGATACCAGTTCAACGACGAAATTCACCCCGAATTGGACTTCAACCAGCCGTACAAGCTGGCAATGGCCAACGCCGGAACTCATGGAGGACAGGGAACGAACGGATCGCAGTTCTTCATCACTGTGGCTCCCACGCAATACCTCTTCGGAAAGCACACTGTGTTCGGTGAGGTAGCGGACGAAGCGAGCCGTGCCGTCGTCGACAAAATTGCCTTGGTCCAGACGGATGGAAGAGACAAGCCCCTCGAAGATGTCGTGATTGAGTCCATCTCCGTCACGAACGTTTAGCGGTTCGTTTCGAGCGCCACATGTCTGAAGACCTCGAAACCGAGTACTGCTATCGGCATTCGTCGCGCGAAACCTACATTCACTGTCAACGCTGTGAGCGGGCCATCTGTGTAGATTGCCAGACTCCCGGTGCGGTGGGCGTGTTGTGTCCGGAGTGCGTTCATCCGACTCAAGCAAGTCGACGACGACCCCGCGTTGCTCGCCGCACGATCAATACGCCTGTCGTTACCTATTCGATCATCGGCGTAACGGCATTCATCTATTTTCTGCAGTGGATTCCCGGACTCGACGTCACGGGAGCGCTTCTCTTCGCCCCCATTTACTCATTCGGTGAATATGGTTCGACCGCCGGCTACGAACCCTGGCGCATGATCACAACAGTCTTTGTTCATTCGACCGGATTCATCTTGCACATTGGCCTCAACATGTACACGCTCTGGATTTTCGGGCGCATTCTCGAGTCTCTTCTTGGACGATCACGCTTCCTCGCTTTGTATCTGATCGCGGGATTCGGCGGATCTGTTGGTGTTATGTACCTCGGCGACCTACAGGGCGGTGTGGTCGGTGCATCCGGTGCCATATTCGGCCTGATGGGTGCATTTCTCGTCATTCAACGACGGCTAGGTGGTGACTCGACTCAATTGCTCATCCTTGTCGGGATCAACCTCGTCATCGGATTCCTGCCGGGCATGAATGTGTCGTGGCAGGCCCATGTGGGTGGCCTCGTGACAGGAGTCGTTCTCGGATTCGTGTTTGTGCGCTGGCGAAGTCTCCAACATGCGTCACGGCAGTGGCTCGCAACGGCGAGCGTCGCCGCCGCACTGGTTGCGCTGACGGTAATTCACGCCCCGGTGTTCGTCGGGTAGTCGAAAGTTATCCCCATGTTGTCCACATGGGGAAAGTTACACGCGTGTAATTCGGATTCTCAGCGCCAGCGGGTCGTCATGAGGAAGCCTATGAAGGCAATTCCAAATCCGACGAGGATGTTCCACGATTGCAACGCCGGTACGGGGAGGTTGCCCTGGCTGATGTAGAAAACGATGATCCACACAAGACCGACCAGCATGAACCCGAACATGACGGGCTTGAACCACACGGGGTTGGGTGCGTCTCCCGACGTGGTTTCGCGGACTTTTTCTGCGCGTTCTTTATTGCGTGCCATAGTTCCACGAGTATACAAGGCGAGCGCAATCTGGCCGCCTTCAGGTACGCCTCAGGAATAGAAAGCTAGACTTCCCGGGTGACTTTTGAGCAAGACGACAAGCCCGATTCGGACAAGCCGGACTTTAACGAGACCTCGGCATCTGCCGGCAATGACGGTTCGTCGATGGACAAGAAATCCGACCACGACGCCTGGCTTGAGCAGTGGCTCGCCCGTGATCAGAAGCCCTCGGTGTCAACGAATGCCGGCCAAGCAACGACCGGCGAAGCAACGGCCGGCGAAGACCGCGCCCGCGAGACCGATGATAATGACGGCAACACGAATCACAAGGCTGACAAGAAGGCGGACCGCAAGGCGGACCGCAAAATGAAGGCGGAAGCAAAGAAGCAGCTGAAGTTATCGCGCAAAGACAAGGAACGCGAGAAAACCCGCGAGACGGCCGTCACCGACGAAAAGCCGGATGCGGACCTCACCGAAACCAAGGCGACCAGCAAGTTCGCGGCCGCAGTGGCCGAGTTCCAAGAGAACTCGCCCGTGTTGCTTGAGCCCGGCGACATCCCTACCGTCGAAGAAGAAGTCGACGAAGACATCATCATTGATGCCGGACCTGAGCCTGAACCAACGTCCTTGGGTGCGAAGTTCAAGCGGGCTCTGTTGTCTGACAAGACGACTGCCGCGTTCGGTGTCATAGGCGAACTTCTCATCACCGGCGGGGCCTTGGTTCTTCTGTTCTTGGCGTGGCAGCTGTGGATCAATAATGCGATTGTCGCGGGCGAACAGGCTGAGGCCGTGAAGAAGTTCAGTAACGAACTGACCGCATCCCCGTCGTCGTCGAGCACCTGGACTCCGAAACCTGGAGCGACTTCGAGCGGACCCGCCCCCGTGCTAAATGAAGTCGGACCGGGCGGCATCATCGGCAACATGTACGTACCTCGCCTTGGCTCGGGCTCTACGCGAGCTGTCGCAAACGGGGTATCGAACCCGAGCGTCACAATCAACCGTGGTTTCTACGGTCGATACGACAATTCACAATGGCCGGGCCAGCCGGGCAACTTTGCGATGGCCGTTCACCGTACCGGTTGGGGAACGAGTTTTACTCAGGCGCAAACGATTCGTCCCGGAGACCACTTCTACTTGGAGACCCCGCAGGGCTGGTACATCTACACGGTGCGTAACACTGAGTACGTCGTGCCAACCCAGGTGACGGTCGTGAACCCCGTGCCATTGTCAGACAAGCCGGCGGTGGACGGACAAAGCATCATGACCATCACGACGTGTTCACCCATTAACGGAAATGGCGAGAGACTGGTCATCTACGGAATCTTGTCGGATTGGCAGCCCATCGAGGCTGGCGTTCCCGCAGAAATCACGAAACTCGTTCAGGAGGCTCGAGGCTAATGTACGCAGCACTGTGGCGCATCATCCCTGGCCCGCTCTGGGCACGAATCACGATTGTCTCAGTTGGGGCAGCCATCATCATCACGGCACTCATGGTGTTCGTCTTTCCCGTGATTGACACGATGATGAGTTCGCATAACAGCAGCGTCGGGTAGATCCTGTGACGCGCATCCTCGTCATCGACAACTACGACAGTTTCGTCTACACGCTCAACGGGTACCTACAAGAACTCGGCGCGCAAACTACGGTTGTACGAAATGACGACATTCCCGCATCCGCACTCGCAGAGACAATTTCGGAGTTCGACGGCGTCCTCGTTTCGCCCGGCCCTGGCACGCCCGCTGACGCCGGAGTCTCTATTGAAGCGGTGCGCATCGCGGCAGAACTAAAGCTTCCGCTTCTGGGCGTCTGTCTCGGTCACCAGGCCATCGCCGAGGCCTTCGGAGCAACCGTGACAAACGCAGAAGAGTTGATGCATGGCAAGACGTCACAAATCACGCACGACGACTCGCCGTTCTACGCGCTCGTGCCACAACCGTTCACGGCAACCCGATACCACTCGCTTGCCGTCGTTGATTCAACGGTTCCGGATGAACTCATCGTGACCAGTCGCACGGCGGGGGGAGTCATCATGGGACTTCGTCATCGTTCCCATCCGATTATCGGCGTGCAGTTCCACCCAGAGTCCGTCATGACTGAGGGCGGATACACCATGCTCGGAAACTGGCTCGAAACAACGGGCCTCGCCGGCGCGGCGTCGAAAGCCCGCACCCTGAGCCCGGTGATCGCTCGCTAACCGGCGCAGTAATACAGCGTGACGGATGTCCCGACGGGGGCCTCGCCAACCACAGTCTGAGACGCCACGGTCAGCGACGCGTCGCTCTTGCAGGACTTGTCTCCCGTTGTCACAACGGGAATCATGAACTCTGGTGAGCTGAGCTTGTTTGTCGCGTCGCTGAGGCTCATGCCTCGCACATCCGGAACATCGACCTTACCGTTCGCTACGACGAAATTGATGGTGGCGCCTTCTTTGAGCGCCGTGCCCGCAACCGGGTCCGTCGAAATGATGGTGCCCGCAGGGTAGGTACCGTGATATGTCTCGGTTACCGACCCTGAGATGAACTTCAACGCTGTGAGCTGAGCTTGACCGTCGGCCAATGTCATTCCCGCCAAATTAGGGGCGGAAACTTCGAGTGCACCCAAAGATACAAAAATCGTCACCAAGTCGCCCGAGCCGATTTTGGTGCCTGCCTTGGGCTCGGTGCGAATAACTTTGTCTTTAGCAACCGTCGCGCTGTTCTCATCCGACCTGATTGGCTGGAAGTTCAGGTTCTTTAACTTCGTTGCAGCTTGGTCATAGGTCAAGTTGGCGACGGAAGGAACTTCCACCCCGAATGACGGCACAAAATTACCGGGAGCGAGATTAACAACCCAGAGAGCCACAAGCGCCAAGACCGTGACCGTGACAATTGCGATCGAAATGCCGCCCCAGACACGCTTGCGTTGTGGACTGCTCTTCACGCCGTAGCCGGACATCTCTTCGACCGACCAGGACTGACCGTTAGTGAACCCGCCGGATGGGGCAAACAAGGCGTCGAAGTCGTCCACCGTCGAGTGCGTTGTCAGCGCAGTGGTGGCGGATAGCAATTGCGAGGCGGGCTGGGTGGCGGCGGGAGTGGCCGAGGCGAATGGCGCAGGCGCCGGTGTGCTGTTCGAGGCGTCGACGACGGCGCTACGTGAATCATGCATCGGCGATCCGGCGATGTCGATATACGCGGATTCGATGTCATCCGCAAAGGCCTGCGCCGTCGTGAAACGTGAGGAGGGACTCTTAGAGAGTGCGCGTTCGACAACCATGTCGACACGGAGCGGGACTTTGGCATTGAGAGAACTGGGCGCCGGCGGCGAGTCGTCGAGATGCGCACGGGCAACATCGACGGCGCTGGCATTCGTGAACGGAAGTCGGCCCGTCAGCATTTCAAACAACACGATGCCAAGCGAGTAAATATCCGAGCGCTCGTCGGCAACGTTGCCGTCGGCCTGTTCCGGAGCAAAATACGCTGGTGTTCCCACAATTGCGAGTGCTTGTGTGGCCTCGGAATCGGTTTCCGTATTCGACAACGCAATACCGAAATCGAGAACCTTCACGGCGCCGTCTTTGGTGACCATGATGTTGGACGGCGTGATGTCACGGTGGATGATGTGGTGACGGTGAGCATAGGCAAGTGCGTCGGCCACTTCTTTCGCGATCCGCAATGCCTCGGCGACTTTTAGCGGGCCCTTTGCGATCACCTTCGTCAGCTCGATGCCTTGGACGAACTCCATCACGATGAAGGCGTGAGTTTGAGAAGTGCCACCAGGGAGGGCGACTGACTCTTCTCCCGCGTCCAGAATTCGAACGATGCCCGCGTGTGCGAGGGCGGATGCAGATTTTGCTTCTTCCTTGAGTCGACGGCGGAAGCCCGCGTCGGCAGCAGCGTCGGAATTCAGGACTTTGACTGAGACCAAACGGTCGAGCAGTGTGTCTTTGGCGCGGTAGACGTCCGCAGTGCCGCCCTGACCGATTTGTCGTTCCAGGATGTAGCGACCAGCGAGTGTTACGCCAACTAAAGACACAGAAGTTACCTCCACCTGCCAACCTATTGGCAAAAATCGACGTTAGTTGATGTTGATTGTGAGCGCGCCGCCCGCGGCCGAGACAAGCTCGCCACACATGACCTGCATGGTGATGTTCTGCGTCGTGCCAGGGGCGTCAGGCGCGGTGAATGTGTAGCTGGTTTCACCGGCACCGGCATTCACGGGCGTACCGCTTCCGGGTGTGATGACGTAACCAACGAGTGGTGAGCCGGCGGGGCATTGGTTGTAGACAGACCACGCCACCGTAAACGAGGTGTTTGCGACGACAACATTTCCGGCTACGGCCGGCGAAAGCGTGGGCGCTGACGGCGGAGTCACCGTCGGGGTAGGTCCGTAGTAGTACACGGTGATCAGTTCGCCGGCCTTGAGGTTTCCGGTCGGGTTGAGGTCATAAACCTTGCCGACCAAGTCTGGGCTCGGAGCAGCCTTGTCCTCCTTGAGATTGACACCCATGCCAAGTGCCTGAAGTGAGGCGCTCACTTCATCGAACGGCTTATTCAAATAGGCCGTCTTATCAACCTTTGTGAGAGTCTGAGTCGGCGTAGAACCGGACGACGTCTTCGTCGGCGCCGCGGTGGTGGCCGTCTTTGACGCGGAGGCGGATGCCGACGATGTCGATGTACCACCACCCGAACCGCCCGAAAGCATCGCGATGACGGAACTCGCGAGAACAATCACGAGAACGCCGACGAGAGCCACGAGAGGCCACGTCCACGGGTTGCGCGACTTCTTTCGATCATCCGGTTGATTCGCCGACGGGATGTTCAAAACGGTGGTTGCACCAGGTTCTGCGGTTCGCGGCATCACGAGTGTTTCATCGTTCGTGTGTGCGCCATCCGCAACGGCAGGTACGGCTGCTGCGGCTGATTGAACATCGCCGCGGCGAAGGGCCTGGGCAGCACGCGCGAGGTTCGCTGCCGAGTCGGGTCGATCGGCTGGCTTCTTCGCGATCGAACTCATGACGAGGTTGCGAACGGGCTCGGCGACCGTGTCAGGAAGCGGCGGCGGCACATCGTTGATTTGTGCCATAGCAATGGCAACTTGAGACTCACCCGTGAACGGACGCTTACCGGCGAGAGCTTCATAGGCCACGATGCCGAGGGAGTAGATGTCGGTCGACGGGGAAGCCGGGTGTCCGCTTGCCTGCTCGGGAGACAAATACTGAACCGTCCCCATGACCTGGCCGGTCGCCGTGAGGGGAACTTGGTCGGCGATACGTGCAATGCCGAAGTCAGTAATTTTGACTCGGTTTTCGGGCGTGATCAGCAAATTGCCGGGCTTGATGTCTCGGTGCACGAGGCCCGCAGAGTGCGCTGCCTGTAGCGCCGCGGACGTTTGCGCCACGATGTCCAGCACGCGATCGATGGGTAGCGTGCGCTCACGTTCAAGAACAGCCGAGAGCGGCTCGCCGGGCACGAGCTCCATAACGAGGTACGCACTGCCGTCTTCCTCGCCGTAGTCGTACACGTTGGCGATGCCTTCGTGATTGACGAGTGCGGCGTGGCGGGCTTCGGCGCGGAATCGCTCGAGGAAGCCGGGGTCGCCGAGGTACTCATCCTTCAAGATCTTGATTGCAACTTGACGGCCGATAACGGTGTCTGTGGCTTGCCACACTTCACCCATGCCGCCGACGGCAATGCGCGAATCGAGGACGTAGCGTCCACCGAAATTCATGCCTGCTGAAGGCCTCATTGAAAAAGCACCGCCTCAAGAACGCGTCGCGCTATGGGAGCCGCAATCAAGTTTCCGTAACCCTGTTGACCAACACCGCCACCGTCTTCAACGAGGACTGTGATGGCGTATCGGGGAGCTTCCGCAGGGGCAAAGCCCGTGAACCACAGTGTGTACGGCTTGCCTTCACCGTTCTCTGCAGTTCCCGTCTTACCCGCAACGTCCACTGACTCAATCTTGGCATTACTTGCTGCGCCGTTGCTGACACCCTCAGTCATGAGTGCCGTGATTGTGGCGGCTGTTTCGGCACTCATTGCTCGGCCGAAACTGACGGATGCGGGCGCCGCGAGAACATGCCCGTCGCTCGAGACGACGGAGTCGACCATGTTCGGATACATCACGACGCCTCCGTTGGCGATTGCGGCGCTGACCATCACCATTTGTAGCGGTGTCGCGCGAACGTCGAACTGCCCGAACGCGGACAGTGCCGTCTGAGGATCATCCATGACAGGAGGGAAGTAGCTCGACTCAACACTGAGCGGGATATCGAACGACGAATTGAAACCGAACTTTTTTGCCTGGTCGAGCAGGGCTTTTCGGCCTAAATCGAGTCCGAGTTCAGCGAAGGGGACGTTGCAACTCAACCGGAGTGCATCACGGAGCGTGACGGTGTCGCCTCCCCCGCACTCGTCACCGTGGCTGTTACGCACGACGTTGTCTGACCCGGGGAGTTGAAACTCGGGCGGATTGGGCAGCAGACTGTCGGGCGTCCATCGACCAGATTCCAGCGCCGCGGTCAGAACGACGAGTTTGAAGGTGGAACCCGGCGGGTTCATGTCGCCACCAATCGCCCGATTTATTAGCGGGTCACCGGGATCTGACAGCAGTGCGTCATAGTCGGCAATGACCTGATCTGTGTCATGTCCGGCAAGGGGTTGGGGGTTGTATGACGGAGTCGACACCATCGCCAGGACACGTCCGGTACTCGGCTCGGTCACCACGACAGAACCGGCGTAGCCGGACTCAGCGAGAGCCTCGTACGCAACTTGCTGAATGGTCGGGTCGAGGCTGAGATTCACATTCGCCCCTCGAACGAGCTCGCCCGTGAATACGCCACGGAGCTGTTGCAAGAATTGTGATCCGGATGTTCCGCTCAGGTAATCGTTGAGCGCACCCTCAATGCCAGTGAGGCCTTGGTTGAGCGTGAAATAGCCCGTCACCGCTGCCCAGACATCGGGGTTCGAGTAGACGCGCTGGAACTTGTAATCGTCCTCAACCGGCACAGATTCTGCAATCACCGTTCCACTGGCAATGATGCTTCCGCGTTCAGCGCGGTAGGAATCAAAGAGGGTGCGTGTATTGCGACCGTCGGCGTACAAGGATTCCGCAGCGCCGACTTGAATCACCGAAATCGCGACGAAGAGGGTGATGAACATCGCGAGCGCGACGACCGCTATGCGCCGCATTTCCCGGGTCACTTAGGCCACCACGAGACGAGTTCGGCTGCGAGCAGCGTCGGAGAGTCGAAGGAGAAGGGTCACGATCATCCAGTTCGCGACCAGTGAACTACCGCCCGCAGCAAGGAACGGTGTCGTCAGACCCGTCAGGGGGATAACCCTCGTCACGCCACCAATAACGATGAAGCACTGAAGTGCCAGAACGAAGGCGAGACCCGTTGCGAGCAATTTGCTGAACTCATCAGATGCGACATAGCCAATGCGCAGACCACGGGTCGTGAGAATCAGGTACAGGCACAGAATCGCGAAGAGTCCGGCGAGGCCAAGTTCTTCACCGAGGCTCGCGATGATGTAGTCGCTTTGCGAAACGGGCGTGATGTGCGGAAGTCCTTGGCCCAGCCCTGTTCCGATAACCCCACCGTGCGCTAGGCCAAACAGTCCTTGCACGAGCTGGAATGAGCCGCCAATCTCGTCATAACGCTCGGGGTTGAAGGCGTCGTACCAGTTTGCGAAACGGTCGTTGACGTAGCCGAGAACGAAATTCGCGGCGATGGCTCCCGCGAGAAACAGACCGAGACCGAGTCCAACCCAGCTCGCGCGCCCGGTAGCGGCATAGAGCATGACCAAGAAGAGCCCGAAGTAGAGCAAACCGGTGCCGAGATCGCGTTGAAAAACGATGACCGACATTGAGAGGAACCACACCGCCAGAATGGGGCCGAGGTCACGTCCGCGAGGCAAGCGCATGCCCATCCACTGACGGCCCACCATCGACAGCGTTTCGCGGTGTTGAACGAGGTAACCGGCGAAGAAGACAGCGAGGGCAATCTTCGCGACTTCACCAGGTTGGAAGGTCAAACCTGCGACGTCGATCCAGACGCGCGCTCCGTTTACCTCGACACCGACGCCGGGCAGCATGGGCAGGAGGAGCAGGATTACCGCGATGAGCCCCGACGTGTAGGTGTATCGCTGAAGCACGCGGTGCTGGCGAACGAGCAAGATGAGCGCGATGCTGGCGGCGAGAGCGAGGGCCGTCCATGCGCATTGCTTGACGCTGAGGGCATCCCAGCCCACGACGTTGTCTGCGAGATCGATGCGATAAATCTCCGCGATGCCAATGCCATTCAGAAGCATCGCAATGGGAATCATGACGGCGTCGGCCTGTGAAGCGACGAACCGAAGCACCACGTGAAGCACGACGACGAGCACACACACGCCGGCCACAAGCGAAAACATCCCCGCATCGAGGCGACCGAGAACGCTACTTTGTACGATCGCAATCGCCGCAAACGTGATCGCGAACGAAACGAGCAACAACGCGAATTCACGATTGCGAAGTTGTTGTTGACCACCCGGCCGCTGGATACGGAACAGTCGCGCGGGCGCCTCCATCACGCTCACGACCTGCTGAACCACTTCGCGATGCGATCACTAATTCCGTGTCGGCTTGCCGACGAGACGCTCACGGGAGATTCATCAGCCGATCCTGGGCGCGGTTGGCCACCGGCGCCGACGACCGGAATCTCGCTGGTCGCAACGGGGAGTTTCTTGGCAGGTTTGCGGCGACCCTTTGGAGCGGGTGTTCGCGCGCTGACCGAAATCGGCTCTGCGGCCGAGCCGACTAGTCGAACAGATTCGACTGCTGGGTCGGCACGATCATCCATGACCACGACAGTGACGTTGTCGGGAGCACCTCGCCGCATGCTCGCGTCGACGAGCGCATCCGCTGCATCGGACGTATTCGGCGTGGTGGCCAAGACATGTGCAATCACGTCATCGCGAACAACGCCCGCGAGGCCATCCGAACAGAGCATCCATCGATCGCCCGGCCTAATCGGCAGCACCTGAGTGTCGATATCGGGGCGGGCGTCAACATCTCCCAGCACGCGAAGCAGAACAGAGCGACGTGGATGAACGAGCGCTTCTTCTTCGGTCAACCGCCCACTGTCGATCAAACGCTGTACATACGTGTGATCGGTGGTGACCTGCTGAATGAGTCCATCGCGCAAACGATAGATGCGCGAGTCGCCGATGTGCGCGATGACGGCTTTGTTGCCTACGCGAAGAAGCGCACTCACGGTCGTGCCCAGACCCGCCAATTCGGGACGCTCGACGACGGCCCCAATGAGAAGGCTGTTGATCTTGAGTAACTCGTCTTTGATCGTTTTGCGCGCCTTCTCGGCTGACTCAAATGGACGATCCAATTCGAGCATTTGGCGAATCACAACATGGGATGCGACGTCGCCACCCGCGTGTCCGCCCATGCCGTCAGCCACGACCATGAGGAATCGACCGGCGAATCCCGCGTCCTGGTTGCTCTGGCGGACAAGACCGACGTCAGATGAGGCTGCACTGTGCGTCGCCACGGTCACGCCCTCAATTTAAGTTCGAAGGTCGTTTGACCGACCGTCACGGTTTCGCCGACGTGCAATGGAACGGTGCCGACAACGGGCTGCCCATTGCAGAGCGTGCCATTTGTCGAGCCGAGGTCCGTAAGCACCCAGTTGCCGTTGGAAACCGAGATGCGCGCGTGATTTGTCGATGTGTAGTCGTCGCTAATCACGAGAGTGGAATCGGGCGAACGCCCAATCGAGACAGGTTCGCCCGACAAACTGAGCGAGCTGCCCGTCATCTTGCCTGAGGTCAAAACGAGATCAAGGTCTTCCGTAGCGGAAGCGAGAACGCCCGTCGACTTTCGCGCAGCAGGCTCAAGGAACGGTTCTGCGGGCGGCGTGGCCGCCGCATTAGATGTCGGCAGTCGTCGAACACGTTGACCAAAAAGGTCGGCACGAATCGAATACACAACAAAAAACACGAACACCCATAGGGCGGCGAGAAATCCGATGCGGAGAACGAGAAGAGTGAGTTCGCTCAACGCATGCCTCGCCCGGCTGCACCGGGAATTGAACCAGAGTGAGAGGAGTCTGCTTCGGGAATCACGTGGAACACGATGTTGGTCTTGCCGATCAGAATGACGGAGTCGGCGGGCATCGCGGCCGAGCGCAATTGTGCTCCATTCAAGATTGTTCCGTTTGTGGACCCCAGGTCGTTGGCTTGCGCACGAGCACCGTCCCACAGAATTTCGACGTGGTTGCGGGATGCATTCGGATCATCGATCACGATGTCGGCCTCGGTTCCTCGACCGATGACGGTTCGTCCGGACTTCAAAGTGAATCGACGACCACCAACCTCGAGCGTTCCCACCCACTTCACCTTGCCCGCGGCACTGCTGGACGAGACGCGGCAGACTCCCACGGACAACTGGGCGTCATGTGCGAACGTGATGCGAATTCCGCCCGTAAATTGGTAGCCCTGCTTCTTCGCGTGGCTCGTGACGAGTCGGGTGAACTCATCGACGAGGGTCGGTCCCATCGCCACAATCCGGTCATAATCGCTCGGGCTGAGTGTCACGACGAAGGCATTCGGAACGAGGATGCGGTCTCGTGCGACGACCGAGGCGCGCGTATCCATTTCACGTCGAAGTGCCCCCGAGATTTCGACGGGCTGAACGCCAGACCGGAACGTCTTCGCGAAGGCACCGTTGACGGCGCGTTCCAGCGCGCGCTCCACGGCGTCAAGAATGTTCACGAAACTCCCTCAGATGGGTTTACCCGTATGAATCCTAGGCGCGAGAACGACCGCGAGCCCTGAAGGCGGGACGACGTGGAAACGATGTCGCGCGCTTACTTAGCAGCGACGAAGGTCGCAATCGCGCAGAGACCCTTCGGCTTGCGCGGTTCGAGTCGAGCAGAGCCACCGCACGCAAACATCAGGCGCGACACAATCGCGAGCCCGAGACCACTTCCACGGTTGTCACTCGTGGCTCGCCAGAAACGATCGAATGCGCGCTCGCAATCGTCGGCGGATAAGCCAGGACCCTCATCGAGAATCGATACGGCGATGTATGCTCCCGCAACAACTCGCACGATGATTCGACTTCCGCTTGGGCTGACTCCCAGAGCGTTATCTACGAAGTTGTCGATGACCTGTTCGGGAGCCGTCTTGATCGCCAGTCCCATTGCGGTGACCGGACCTTCGTACCGGACAGTCACGCCCTGTTCGCCCGCCAATGCCTGCCAATGTTCGACCCGATCGCGCGCGATTGCGGCGAGATCGAACGTTTCGATTTGTGCCGATGACGCCTCAGTTCGACTGAGCAATAAGAGGCCTTCCACAATGGCGGCCAGTCGATCGACTTCGGCCTCGGCAGCGGTCAAGCGCTCCCCGGCTGCAACCGGGTCCTCGCCGATGAGATCATTTGCTCGCTCAAGCCGAAGTCGAAGGGCGGTCAGTGGGGTGCGAAGCTGATGTGAGGCGTCCGCGGCGAAACGTCGCTGCTGTTCAATGAGCACGTTGAGACGCTCGGCCATTTTGTTGAACGAACTGGAGAGACGCTTGATTTCACCCGGGCCAGACTTCTCGTCGGCGCGAACCTTCAGGTCGCCTTCAGCGAGTTTTTCCGTCGCGTGTTCGAGCAACCGGAGACGACGACTGAGCGACGCCGAGATGATGTAGCCGATGATTCCCGCAAGGAGGAGCGTCGTGAGGGCAACAATGCCTAGGACGCGCAACTGGGCCGACACAGAGTCGTCGACGACTTTCGCGGGGTAGGTCAGACGCACGGCTCCGATGATGTTCGGACCATTGAGTACCGGGACGGCAACGTAGAGCAGGTCTTCCTGAAGCGTGGTCGAGAAACGCTCACCCGCCGAGACCTGCCCCGACAGAGCCGACGTGACCTCGGGTCGAGACGAGTAGTCAGTGCCAAGTGATGTCTCGTCGTCATCGCTCGTGACGATAGCCGTGCCCTTGCTGTTGACCACGACAACGCGTCCGCCGCCTGCGTCACGATAGGCGCGCGATGTGTCGGTCAGGTACGCAAGACTGTCGGGCGTTTTGGTCCATAGCGCGGCCTGCGCGCGTCCGGCAATGACGAAGGCGTCTCTCTGCAGAGACGTTTGCACCTGCTCGTGTTGCACCGTCTCCATGTAGTTATAGAGAGGGATGTCCTGCGCAACCAGCACGATGAGCGTGAAGCCCATCAGCGCGGCCATGATCCGCCATTTCATTCTGGAACGCCGAACCGGAAGCCCACACCTCGCACGGATTCGATCCACGCGGCATCGCCGAGCTTCTTTCGGATGGCCGCAACATGAGCGTCGAGAGTCTTTGTGGTGCCGTACCAGTTCGTGTCCCAGACATCGTGAAGGATGTCGGCACGACGGTAAACCGCACCGGGATCTTGGGTGAGATAAACGAGAAGCTCGAATTCTTTGGGCGTGAGGTGAATGTCAGTGCCATTGAGGGACACGCGAATTGCCCTCGTATCAATGGTCAATGGGCCGAACGAATTCTCTGCCGGCCCCGCTTCGCCCGCGGACTCATGCGTCGACGTGCGACGCGATACCGCCTTGATGCGGGCGACGAGTTCGCGCATGCCGAAAGGCTTGACGACGTAATCGTCTGCGCCGATTTCGAGCGCGAGTACTCGATCAATTTCTTCGTCCCGCGCGCTCACCACGATGATGGGCACCGTCGAAAGTTTGCGCATCTCGCGGCAGACATCAGTGCCGTCCATGTCAGGAAGTCCAAGGTCGAGCAACACGAGGTCAGGCTCAAACACGCTCAACGCCTCGAGCGCTGCCGCGCCCGTCGACACGTGCTTCGTCACGAAGTTCGCGGTGCCTAGGCCGTCGAGAATGCCATCGGCAACGGAGGGGTCGTCTTCCACAATAAGGATTCGCACGTGCTCATTGTCTCGCAGCGTTGGGCGGATGTTCGCGCCGTTCTTGAGTAGAAAATAATCTTGGACGTTTCTTGTATTTGGCAGGGATGTCCCCTGTATGAGCGACTCATACTCTGAACACATGGCATCACAAGCAATCGCAGTCCTTTCGGTCGTTGGCGTACTCGGCACCGCCGGAGCGGCAATGGCGGTCAACGCAGACACACTCGCCGGCGCAGCCGATTCCGCGCTGGGCAACGCCAGTTCGGTTCTCGTTCCCTCGGGAGCAGCGACATCGGCTGGCACAGCAACGACCGCACCGGCCCCAGCGCCTGCGGCATCAACCACGACCAAGCAGGTCGTCGTTGTGCAAGCTCCCGCTCCCGTTGTGCAGGCTCCCGCTCCTGTAGTGCAGGCTCCCGTCGCCGTTGACCCCGCACCCGTTGATGGCAACACCGGTGGATCCGGTGCGGCTCCCGGCGGCAAAGAAGGCGCTGACGACGGCGAAGAACAAGATCACGAAGATCGTGAAGTTCACGACGACGCATTTGACGAAGAGCAGGACTAATCCCCATGAGTAAGCAAATCCACCCCGCACGTCGCGCCCGAAACCTGACTGGTGCCGTCTCCGCACTTGCCCTAGTCGGCATGGTCACGAGCTTCCAGCTCGCGGCAGTTGCCAACGAGTCGAACCCGTCGCAGGCGAGTAACCCCTCGACCTCTCCGTCGCAAACAGCAGCCGCGACGGCGGCACCCGCTGCGCCGGCGCCTGCTCCGGCAGATGTCGCTCCGGCCCCGGTTGACGCGGCTCCGGTCGTTGTCGACGTGGCTCCGGCCCCAGTTGATGTTGCTCCGGCCCCCGCACCTGCTCCGGCGCCCGCACCAGCACCAGCACCAGCTCCTGCGCCTCCGTCGGGAAGCACCGGCGGCTCGTAAGCTCGAATCCGTGAGCGATATCAGCCGTGATGCCCTGAATGCGGTTTTCACGAATACTGGAGCGCGTCC
>CAZYYL010000005.1:0-12389 GCA_964651425.1 uncultured Microbacteriaceae bacterium
GCTTCACGCCACGCTGGTGTGCCTGCTTATAAGGGTTCGCACCCTTGAAGCCGGGCAAGAACGAGTGGTGAATGTTGATGATTCGCCCCGCCAGTTTCGCGCACAGCTCGGGCGACAGAATCTGCATATAGCGGGCGAGCACGACGAGTTCGATGTCGTGCTCTTCGACGGCCTGCAGAACGCGAGCTTCGAACGCGGCCTTTGTCTGCGCATCCGTCACGGGCAGTGATTCGAATGGAACACCGTAGAACTCGGCCAAGCCGGCAAGGTTGTTGTGATTGCTGAGCACGAGCGGAACATCCACCGACAACTGACCGGCGCGCTGGCGGAACAACAGGTCATTCACGCAGTGGGCCGCGGTGGTTGCGAGCACGAGCGTGCGAAGCGGGCGACCGACCTCGTCGATGCGGTGGTCCATGTCGTAGCGCTCGACGACGGGCGCGATAGCTGCCTCGAATTCGTCGCGTCCGACAGGAGTCTCGACCTGCAGGCGCATGAAGAAGCGACCGGTGTCGTCGCTCGAGAACTGTTGGCTCTCTGTGATGTTTCCGCCGGCCGACACGATGGCGCCACTGACGGCGTGCACGATGCCGGGTTGGTCATCGCACACAAAGGTCAATACCCAGTGGGATGCGGAACTCATGCCCTCAAGCCTAGAGGCGCGCGAGCACGCCAAAGTGGCCCTGCTCGGTTGGTAGGATTTGGCTATCGAATCCGGCGTGTGAAAGGAATCTCACCGTGTCCATCAGCCCAACTTTCAACGCCCCGATCGAAGAGGTCGACCCCGAGATTGCCGCCGTACTCGATCAGGAACTCGGTCGCCAGCGCGAATACCTCGAGATGATTGCGAGCGAGAATTTCGTGCCCCGCGCCATTCTCGAAGCACAGGGCTCGGTGCTCACCAACAAGTACGCCGAGGGGTATCCCGGCAAACGGTATTACGGCGGATGCGAATTCGTCGACGTTGCGGAATCGATTGCCCTCGACCGTGCGAAGAGTCTCTTTGGCGCTGCGTACGCCAACGTTCAGCCCCACTCGGGCGCGACCGCCAACGCGGCCGTGCTACACGCCATCGCTCAGCCGGGTGACACGATCCTCGGTCTCGAGCTTGCGCACGGCGGTCACCTCACGCACGGTATGCGTCTCAACTTCTCGGGCAAGGTGTACAACGCCACTGCGTATGGCGTTGACCCCGAAACGTTCCTCATTGACATGGACAAGGTGCGCGATGCGGCGAAGGAACACAAGCCCGCGGTCTTGATTGCCGGATGGTCTGCTTACCCGCGCCAGCTCGACTTCGCTGCGTTCCGTGAGATTGCTGATGAGGTTGGCGCCAAGCTCTGGGTCGACATGGCCCACTTCGCTGGTCTGGTTGCCGCGGGTCTTCACCCGAGCCCCGTGCCGTACGCCGACGTCGTATCGTCGACCGTGCACAAGACCCTTGCTGGCCCGCGCTCCGGTGTGATCCTGAGCCGCGACGAAGAACTCGGCAAGAAGCTCAACTCGGCGGTCTTCCCGGGACAACAGGGTGGCCCACTCATGCACGTCATCGCTGCCAAAGCTGTCGCGTTCAAGTTCGCCGCATCCGACGAGTTCAAAGACCGTCAGAAGCGCACCGTCTCGGGTGCGAAGATTCTCGCCGAGCGACTCACCGCCGATGACACGCGTGCGGCTGGCGTCGACGTATTGACGGGTGGCACGGATGTGCATCTGATTCTCGCCGACCTTCGCAACAGCGAGCTCGACGGCCAGCAGGCCGAGAACGTGTTGCACGACGTGAACATCACGGTCAACCGCAACTCGGTTCCGTTTGACCCTCGCCCGCCGATGGTTACCTCGGGCCTGCGCATCGGAACGCCTGCTCTTGCGACGCGCGGATTCGGTGACGCCGAGTTCACCGAGGTCGCCGACATCATCGCTCACGCACTCATGCCGAACCCTGACATTGCCGCTCTCAAGGGGCGCGTGCAGAAGCTCACCGGCGAGTTCCCCCTGTACCCCGGTCTCGAGACCTGGTAGTCGGCGAACGACCCGAGTTTCGTAAATACATGACTGCGCAAACTCTCGACGGACTGGCCGCTTCGGCGGCGGTGAAAGCGGAACTGAGCGCACGCATCCACTCGCTTCGTGAAAGTGAAAAAACCCCCGGTCTCGGAACACTTCTGGTGGGCGACGACCCGGGCTCGCACTCGTACGTCGGTGGCAAGCACCGCGACTGCTCTGAGGTTGGCATCGAGTCGATCCGTATCGACCTGCCCGAGTCGGCGACGGCATCGGATGTGCGTGCGGCAATTCGCGACCTGAACTCCGCGCCCGAGGTCACCGGCTACATCGTGCAGTTGCCTCTGCCGTCGGGCATCGACGACCGCGAGATGCTCGAGCTGATTGATCCGGCGAAAGATGCCGACGGCCTGCACCCCACAAACCTCGGGCGCCTCGTCGCCGGAGTGGACGGCAACATCACGTCACCCCTGCCATGCACGCCCGCCGGAATCGTCGAGCTGTTGATACGTAATGGCGTGGTCATCCCCGGAGCTCACGTCGCCGTTCTCGGCCGCGGGTTGACCGTCGGACGCCCGCTCGGTCTGCTGCTCACGACCAAAGGTCTCGACGCAACCGTCGCGCTGTTGCACTCGCGTACGACGAACGTGGCCGAAGAGGTGTCACGTGCCGACATCGTCGTGGCAGCGGTCGGCGTTCCGCACTTCGTTCGCCCCGAATGGATCAAGCCCGGCGCAGCCGTGCTCGACGTGGGTATCACGCGTGTCGACGACCCCGCAACGGGCAAGGCGAAGTTGACGGGGGATGTTCACCCCGGCGTCGCCGACGTGGCCGGGTGGCTCTCACCCAACCCGGGCGGAGTCGGGCCGATGACCCGGGCAATGTTGCTCGCTAACGTCGTCCAGCTCGCTGAGAACGCGCGCTAGCAATGTCGCGCGAAGCGCGCTGTCATAGGTACTGCCCGATGCGCTCGCGGTAGTTGACCGCATTCGCGATGATCCCGGCACGCTCGGCCTCGGTCGTCTCACGGCGAACTTTCGCCGGCACACCCGCGACGAGAGAGTTCGGCGGAACGATCGTGCCTTCTAGCACGAGCGCCCCGGCGGCGACCAGCGAGCCGGTGCCGATGACGCATCCGTTCATCACGGTCGCATGCATGCCGATGAGCACGTCGTCTTCGATCGTGCAACCGTGCAGCACGGCGTTGTGACCGACCGACACGTTGCGGCCGACGGTCAGCGGGAACCCCTCGTCGACGTGACCGGAGCAGTTGTCTTGGATGTTCGAACCCTCACCGATGATGATCGGCTCGTGGTCGCTGCGCAACACGGCGTTGAACCAGATGCCGGCACCGGGAGCGATGTGCACATCCCCGGCTAGTACCGCACCGGCTGCGACAAAGCCGTCGACGTGAACGGTCGGCTCGCCATACGTGCGAACAGGAATCAAGTGGGCGCGAGCATCAACAGTCATGGCTCAAGGTTACGCCTGACCTACGCTTGACCTATGGAACAGGCCGGCTACCAGGTGCGCTTCGGGTTCGGTGTCGACGCGATTCGAGCGTGTGCATCCGATGCCGACGTCATTGTGTGGGTGGATGCGCTGCCCGCGCACGTCGAAGGTGACCGCACTACCCCGCCCGCACGGGAGGTAACCCTCTTCAACCTGCTCGGCAAGGCACCCACCGCGGCCACGCTCATCTCCGCGGACCTTCCTACGAGTCGCGCTGCCGCCCAGTGGGTGTTGGATTACCAGGCCGACGTCAATCGTCGACTCGCGATCGCTGTCATCGCGTCGAGCCCTACGTATGCCGTGGAGGATTTTCTCGCTGCCGGCTCGGTCATCGATGCGCTCTCGGAGCTCGGACTCGACGCAACCTCGCCCGAAGCTGCTGCAGCGGAGGCCGCGTATCGCGGGCTGAAGAACGCGGTTGCGCACCTCGTTACGGCGAGCGTCGCAGGGCGAGAGGTGCCGCCGACACCCGATTCGGTTCGCGTCGATCCGACGGCGACCGTGGCGGATGTCGCCGTCGTTCGTGACATACGCTGAAACTATGACCTGCACCGCCGAATCCTTCAAAGCCGCCTTCCGACACCACCCGTCGGGCGTTGCGGTGATCACGCTGGATTCGAGCAACGGTCCGGTCGCACTCACGGCGAGTTCGGTTTTCTCGGTCAGTGCCGAGCCGCCCATGCTCGTGTTCTCGGTGTCGAAGACCGCGTCGGCGTCGGCTCCGCTTCACGAGTCCGGCGAGGTGGTCGTCCACCTCATTTCGGTCGAGCAAATTGATCTCGCCAAGCTGTGCGCCAAGCATGGGGCCGACCGCTTTGCGGGCGACGTGTGGACGTGGTCTCGTTACGAAACGGGCGAACCCTACTTCGAGGCACCTGCCGTGCGACTGCGCTGCCGGATTGCTCAGCGGGTTGAGGCGGGAGCATCCACTCTCATCGTCGGCGAGGTGCTCGACATTTACATCTCCGAGGACGCCGACGCTCAGGCCCCGCTCGTGTATCACGACCGCGAGTGGCACCGTCTCGACGACGGCTCTATTCTTTAGCCCGTTGCAGAACCGACCGATCGGCTAGTCCGCTTGGGGAGTGAAATCGAGCGCCAGAGAGTTCATGCAGTAGCGGTCACCGGTCGGCGTGCCGAACCCGTCGGGGAATACGTGGCCGAGGTGTCCGCCGCATTTCGCGCAACGTACCTCGGTGCGCACCATGCCGAGCGTGGTGTCTTCGAGAAGTTCGACGGCGTCCGGGCGAACCGATTCGTAGAAGCTCGGCCACCCGCATCCCGAATCAAACTTTGTGCCTGATTTGAACAGCTCGTTGCCGCAGCCCTTGCAGGTGTAAAGGCCGGCGCGATGTTCGTCGAGAAGTTCACCCGTCCAGGCTCGTTCCGTTGCGGCCCGGCGCAAGACCGCGAACGACTCGTCGTCCAGTTTTTGACGCCACTCGTCGTCAGACTTCTCTACTTCGTAACCCATGTGTCGATGCTAACTGAGCAGTGACGCCATCTGCTTCTGGATCAGATTCGCCGCCGACTCGGGGCTCAGTCGCGAGATGCGATCCATCAGCTTTGCGTCGCTTCCTACGAATGCGTGGAACGGGTTCTTCTCGAGTGCGTCCGCGATGATGCGCCCGGCTTCCACTGGGCTTGACATCTTGAATTTCTTGGCCGACGGGTCGTTCGCCATTTTCTTAGCTTCGGTCTCGGTCATCACACCGGAGTTGACGCTGATGTTGGTCGACACGGCGCCGGGGAATACCAGCGAGACGCCGACATTCGTGCCGTGCAGTTCGGAACGCAAACCTTCGGTGAGCAGCTTAACGGCGGCCTTGGTCGCGCCGTAAATGGTCTGACCCGGAACTGGCACGTAGCCGCCCATGCTCGAGACATTCACGATCTGCGCTTCGGGTCGCGTCAGAAGGTGGGGCAGGAACTCCTTGACCATGTACAACGTGCCAAAGAAATTCACATCCATCACGCGCTGAATGTCGGAGTACTCGAGGTCGTTGATTTTGACGAATGGCTGAATGATGCCGGCGACATTGATGAACCCATCTACCTGTCCGTGCTTCGCGATGACATCCTTGGGCAGTGCCGCGACCTTCTTCTGGTCGGCGATGCTCAGTGCGTGTGAACTGAAATTGGCGGATGCGCCGCCAGCAAGCGTGGCCGTCTCGGCCAGCCCATCAGCACTCAAGTCGACGCCCGCAACTTTCGCACCACGACCCAGCAGCTCCAACGCAACTGCGCGTCCGATCCCGTTGCCCGCCCCCGTGACGACGATGACTTTGCCTGATGCCTTCATGTTCTTCTCCTTTTGTTGATGCGCCTCGTGAGCGCTCTCTCTTTCAGTATCTGCTCTTCCCCTTCGATGCGACAGGGTTCGCGACCGTTCCACGGAAAGAGTCGAAGAAGTAGTGGATGAACTCGCTCCCGACGCCGAATAAGTAGAATTGGTTCGCTCGTGGTTCTGGCGTTGTCGGGGTTGCGGGCGTGGGCCTCTAGCTCAGTTGGTAGAGCAACGGACTTTTAATCCGTGGGTCGTCGGTTCGAGCCCGACGGGGCCTACAAGAATACAAAAGCCTCTTGTGGGTATTTTATTTTTGTACACGCTGGGCGAGAACCGTGGACCCCCCGCTGACGCGCGCCGTCGCAATGCATCGCATTGCGCGCGTGACCGTAGGTGAGTCGATGGGCCAACGCCACTAATTCAACGCATCGCGCTGTTGGTCGTGGCGGGGCTGACGGGAGTCTTCCCCACCTTCGAGTAACTCACGTTCGAGCAACCCGGCCGTTTTGAAGTATCGAATTCTGAGCGCGTTGTCGCTGGTCAAAAACTTCTTGGCACATAACGATCGCGTGTTTCCGAACGCGAGGCATACGCTGAGACGGTGGTGTTCCCCCTATTCACCGAACGATTGACTATCGAACCTCTCTTGCTTTCGGATCTTGAGGCTTTTGTTCGCTACCGACAAGACTCAGCGGTGGCCCGATATCAGTCATGGGACACGTCCTATTCGGCGGACGATGCTCGACAACTCATCAGTGCACAGGAGGGCGTGACCATTCCCAAACAGGGTGATTGGGTTCAGTTGGCCATTCGAGGCCGGTATGACGACCGGCTCGTTGGCGATCTCGCGGTGCACACTGTCGACGACAATGAGGCCCGCTATGAAATTGGTTTCACGTTGGCCTCCGAGTTTCAGGGTCGAGGATTCGCCCGCGAGGCGGTGCGACGAGTCCTGAATTACCTCTTCAATGAGGGTGGCGCACAGTCGATTCGTGCGACTGTCGATCGCCGGAATGCCCCATCAACTCGGTTACTGTCCGATCTCGGTTTCACGCGTCGCGAAAATCAGGGTTGGACGGAGGAGTTCAAGGGTGAAACCGTCCAGGTGGACGTCTTTGAATTAGCGACTATCGATTTCTCTGTCGAGGGCACCTAGCCAGGCATGCGCAAGAAGAACGGCGGGCATCCTGAGAGGGGATGCCCGCCGTTCTGACGATATGTGCGTTTAGCGAGCTGCGCGCATCCAGCGACGAAGCGTGAACGCTCCACCAGCTGCGACGAGTAGACCCAAAGCGAGCCATGCTCCCTCGAGCGTCGAGCCCGTGTTCGGCAGGGTTGGGGTGTTAGCGGCTGGGTTGTAGTGGCCCTCTCGCCAGTTACCGGGAATCGTCACGTCGATTCCACGTGCAGAACGATCGTGGTAGCCCCACTCCCAGTCGCCGAACTCTGCAACAGCAGCGGTCAAAGCTGCCGCCCGTGCGTCATTGGTTTCGGCTGCGGCTTCGGTGTTCGAGTCGAACCACATCAGCTGGTACTTCGCACCCGGCGTAACCGTAAACGTGTTGAAAGTCTGGTCACCGTAGAACGCGGTGCCAAGGTTAGTAATGGCTTGGCTATTGCTGTTGTCGAAGAACGACGTCGAGGAGTTCGTCAGCAATTCTGGGGTTGCCCAGAAAAACGCAGCCACCATGACACCGGGGTCTTCGCTGTATGCACCAGCCCAAATGTCACTCGCATCCCAGACGTTGTCGCCAGTGCTGGTTTGCACGTGCGCAATGTTGCCGGCATCGGTCCAGTCGTGGTGCATCTTCCACGTCACCGTGATTGCGCTGCCCGTGTTGTTGGTAAGCACGTGCGAGGTGCGCATGAGGTCACCTTCGCCGAAGACGCGGATTTGAACGGCATCGTCTAGACCCGCCCACGTTCCGGTACCGGTGACAACGTAGTCGCCAGTGTCAACCTCGGTTGTGGAGTCAAAATCGGCGTTGGGGACGAAAGCAAGATCGTTAAGCGTCACATCCTGACCGGTGCACACCAATTGCGTGACGGTCGTGCCGCCAGTGTAGCCGTAGCCGTCGTAGGCTCCCGAGCCACGCTGAACGTGACCCATGGTGCCGGCGGCCGACGAGATGCGCCAGAGGAGTGAGGTGCCGTCGCCGTCCGGATGAGGAATCTCAGCCGACATCGGACTGGTCCAGTCGCCAGGCGCTGCGTGAGCAGCAACCGGAATGGTGGTCAAAAAGAGGGTGGCCGCAATGGCGGTCCCAACACGCGTTATGGGTATCATGTGTGGAAGCCTAGCAGAACCATTTTCCAAATATGGTATTTAATTCCATGTTCCCAATGCGAATTCCGCATCCATTGAACTCACTTTTCTAAAGGCCCCGCCGAAGTCATTTTTTTTTGAAACCGTTGCGCGATTGGCAATGTTAAACCCCGAACGGGTCAGTCACCACTGGTGGCTGACCCGTTACTTGCACCGCACGAAGTAGTGCGAGTGCGTTTGGTTAGGCGCGGGTCGCGCGGCGGCGAACCACCAGAGCCGCGCCGGTGAGAGCGAGTACGAGTGCGAGGCTCGCGTATCCGCTCACATTGAGGCCCGTGTTGGGCAAGGCGGCTTTGGCCGCTTCAAGCTCGGCAATCTTGGCGGTCGAGTTGCCCACGAATACTGGTCCGTACAGGCCGTTCGTTTCATCGCCTCCCACGGACAGGTTGCCCTGGAGCGTGTAGTCGGTGTCACCACTGCGCCACGAGTACAGCTGATACGGCGGGCCAGAACCTTCTTCATCCGTAAACCAGAGCGTGCCGTCCGAATCGAATTTGCAGTCATAGACGTCGGTCAGAGTTGTGTTTACGAGAGTCGTGAAGGCGCCGGTCGTTTTGTCGATTTGAACCAGCGTTCCGTTAGAGACCAGTCCAACCCAGTCGCCGGAAGGAGAAACGGTGAATCCGAAAAGTTCGTTTTCGATCTGAACTGGGTTTGTCAACGCTCCCGTCTGGAGATTGATTTGCCATACGTAGTGATTGGAATCATCAAGGTTGATGCCTTCAATGAGTGCGTTTCCGTTGGCATCGACGTTGAGTCCGTAGCAGTCAGACATGTTGTATCCGGTGACGAGAGTGTGCGGTCCCGGAGTGCCACCGAGCATGTCCACCGAGTCAATAGCGCAGACGTCTCCTAGCCCATCGGGAGTGAATGCAAGATAGGCGTGATTATCGAGTGGGTTCAGTGCACCGGCGTTAAATTGGCCTGCGCCGGAATAGAGCTGCAGGTCGAGAAGGGTCTGTGCACCCGATGCCGTTGTCTCGTAAATGCCACTCGAGTCGATTGTGTATAGAGAGTTGTCAGTGGGCAGAGTGTTGACAGAAGCGAATGCGGGGGATGCGCCGAGTGCGACGGCGACCACAGCGACTGCGGTGCCAGCGGCAAGGGCGTGGGGGAATTTTGTCATTGGGGGAGTCTATTCCCATTCGTCTAGGTTGAAAGAGTGACAGATCACACCGCGCTCCGTATTCTCTCGTCGCCGCAAGATGCCTCGTTCGGAGGCGAATACATCGCGCCACGACGCATCCTCGAATGGATCGACAAGGCCGGTTACGCGTGTGCCGTCGGTTGGGCGGGCATGTATTGCGTCACGGCGTACGTGGGCAACATCCACTTCGATCGGCCGATTTCGGTCGGCGCGATGATCGACGTTCATGCGCGCATCATCGCCACAGGTCGCACGAGCATGCAGGTGCTCGTTACCGTGTCGGCATCCGACATCACGGGCGGCGAGCCCGAACAACTCGTCGACTGTTTGCTGGTGTTCGTCGCAATCGACGAGAACCACAACCCGGCTGCAATTGAACAGTGGATGCCCGAAACCGGCCTCGACCGCCAACTCAACAAGAGCGCGGTGGAGCGTCTCGCGGCACGCCAGGCAATTCGTGACCTCATGTTGTCGCAGACCTACTCCGATCGCGGGACCACTCCACGGTCCACCCTGCGCTTCCTCGCGTCCCCGGGCGACTCAAACTGGGGCGGAAAAGCTCACGGTGGCACGGTGATGGGATGGATCAACGAGGGTGCGTATTCGGTGGCCGCGAGCTGGTCATCCATCAACGCTGTCGCAATTTACAGTGGTGGGATTCACTTTTTGAAGCCCATCGAGATCGGGAGCATCGTCGAAATCGACTCGCGCCTTATTTGCGTCGACGGCACGCATATGCACATCGCCACGCGGGTGAGTTCGGCGCCGGCGACCAACCCGCAAGCGCTCACGCTGACGACCGTCTGTATGAGCATCTTCATCGATCCCGACCGCCTCGGAAATCCGCAGCCGGTCAAGCCCCTGCCTCTGCACAGTGACGAAGACGTTCGGCTCGAGGCGCACGCACGTGAGCTCATCGCGATGCGTGACCGCATCGCTGAGTTGCCGATTTAGAAAAAAGCTGAGGCGCCTCCCCGAATGGGGAAGCGCCTCACCTTTGTTTAGAGTGCGGACGACTAGCTGTCGCTACGTGCGCGGTTGCGTCGTAAGACCAGCAGGACCCCACCGGCGACCAGCAGAGCGCCGACGACACCAAAGATGGTGAGCGTCACGACCGACTGACCGGTGTTGGGGAGTTCCGGTGTGGCGGGAGCTGGCCAGAAGTTCGTCGTCGTGAAGAGCGCCTGGACGCCACCCGACGACGCAGTTCCTCCAAAATCGCCCACGTAGTTGCTCGTCGAATAGTCCGAGGTTGTGCCGGCGAAGAGTGTGTCCCAGTCACTGGCGTAATAGTTCCCGGCGTTATCAAGAACCACCGAATAGGAATAAGGCGACATTGTGACTCCAGTGTCCGTCGCGACGCCTGACGTTAGATCCAAAGTGAAGACGTTCCCACTCGTGTCACCTTGTCCGCGAAGGGTGCCGTCAGATGGGTCGAACCACAGTGAATCGAAATAGTCCGGCTGTGTACCCGGCATAAGGACGGGTGTGTTCGTTGCCGTGTCGTATGTTGCGAGCAGGTCGTCGCCACTGGCTTCGGCGGATGCCCAAAGCACACCTTTGCCGTCAATCGTGGCCGAATCGCAATAGTTGACGGGGTTGGGGCCGTGTGTGAGTGAACTAAACGTCCCGACCTGGCTAGCCGATGGGGTAGTGACATCGACGCTGTACACATCACAGTTGTCGGCCACGAGGTAGACCTTTGAGTCAACGGGGTTCAGCCCACCGCCAATGGCATGGAAACCGATGTCACCGAGCGGGGTCGCCACTCCGGTCGAAGCGTCGATCGAAGAGAGCTGATTGGTACCGTCGGCGACGAAGAGGCTGATGGCAGGAAGAGCGGCCTGTGCCGGAGTCGCGAGACCGAGACTCGCGGTGGCGGCAAGCGCGATTGCAATAGAGGTGGTTCTTGTCATGTGGTCAGCCTAGGCGTCAGTGCGAGACATTTCTGCGAGCAACTCGTGCACCGCGGTGAGAAACTCGTCGGGTTGTGACCAGAAAGGCGTGTGGTCAGAATCGAGTTCGACCACACTTGACCGACGCAATCTTGGGGCTGGATGCACTCACATCCAGCGCCTCCGCCAGCGCATCCCCCTCGGTCTCGGGAAGCGTGGTGTAGTCATTCTGCGAACGACCATTTCGGGGCAATACCGCGGCCACATAAAGTTGCCCGGCGATGGATCTCCCGGCGGCGAGGACATTGTCAGCGGCCTGCGTGATTACGAGCCCGGCCATCGAGTGCCCGACAAGTACGGGTGGTTCCGGCTTGAGCGCGACCTGATCGACCAGGCGCTGCACATACAAATCGAGAGTCACGTCGGCCTTGTCGGTGGTGTCGCGACCGTGGTTGGGAAGGTCAATCACCTCGACGTCGTGACCCGCGCGTTCCAGTTCGAGCACCACGCGACTGCGCCAGATGGATGCGCTACAAAACGCACCGTGGACGAGAATCAGCCGAGCCATGCGACGAGCACATTCGGGACGACATAGAGTGGCGACATGACTCCCACGCTCGTCTTCGACGGTGACTGCGGATTCTGCACGAGCGTCGCCCGCCACTTCGAGAAGTGTTCGAAGGCACCCATCATGATCACTCCGTGGCAGCGCACTGACCTCGCCAAGCTTGGTCTGACGTCCGAACTCGCGCAGCAGCACGTCTACCTCGTGCGCGATGGCCTGCACTTCGCCGGCGCCGAGTGCTTCGCGGAACTCATGCGAATTCAGGACGACCCGTTCCATCGCCTAGTGGCGCGAACGATGAGGGCGCCCGGGCTGCGCGCGCTCAGCGCATCCGTTTATCGATTCGTCGCTCGTCACCGACACCGGTTTCCCGGCGGAACTCCCGCCTGCGAAATGCCCGCCATCAGAAAGTAGGAGTACGAACGTGCGCAAACCTTTCGCCTTTTGGATTTACCTTTCTCTCTCCATCGTTGGACTCATCTCCGCATGGACTCTCAATGGGCTCGCGGTCATTCGCGCTGAGAGCTACACGACGGCCTGGTTTGGCACCGCAGTGGATTGGGTGCTCTCGGCTGACTTGTTCATCGTCGCGGTCGCAGCTGTTGTGTTCATGGTTGTCGAGGCGCGACGGCTAGGCATGAAACGCGTGTGGGTTT
>CAZYYL010000005.1:12489-19083 GCA_964651425.1 uncultured Microbacteriaceae bacterium
GTTGTGTTCATGGTTGTCGAGGCGCGACGGCTAGGCATGAAACGCGTGTGGGTTTACATCCTGTTGTCGGGATTCACCGCGATGGCTTTCACGTTTCCCCTTTTTCTTGCGATGCGCGAGCGGCGCCTCGCAGTGCTCGGCAAGTAAGGCCAGAGGTCGTATCCCGTCGTTAGAGTGAAAATCGAGTGCGACACGAATTCGCACGCGCAAAGTAAAGGAGTCGACGTGGATTTGTCGATCGTGTTCGGCGTCATCAACATCGTGCTGTTCGTCGTCGTAATTGTGCTCGTGGCCCGGCGCTCGGGTGGGGCATCCGGCGGTCTGGGTGGTTCGGCTGATTTCGAGCGACCCCTCGCCGCCGTGCGCGATGAACTCGGCCGCGCCATCGCCAACTCACAATCGCAGGTGGATGCGAAGCTCGAGACGTTTCGCACGTCCCTCGAGAACTCCGCCGTGAGCCAGCGCCAAGAGGCGGCCGCCGGTCGTCAAGAGCTTCAACAAACTCTCGTCTCGAGCCTCGACCGTCTGCAGCAGGGCAATGAAGCGAAGCTCGAGCAGATGCGCGTCACCGTCGACGAGAAGCTGCAGGGCACGCTCGAAAAGCGACTCGGCGAATCGTTCGCGCTCGTCAGCGAGCGACTCGAATCGGTGCAGCGCGGGCTCGGCGAAATGCAGACACTTGCGAACGGCGTCGGTGACCTCAAGCGTGTTCTCACCAACGTCAAGAACCGTGGCGGATGGGGCGAAGTGCAGTTGAGCCGTCAGCTCGAGGACATGCTGACTCCCGATCAATTCGACGCCAACGTCAAGGTCAAAGCCGGGTCAAACGACGCGGTGGAGTTCGCGGTCAAGCTGCCCGGCCGCGCTGACGACGAATTCGTCTACCTGCCGATCGACTCGAAGTTCCCTCAGGAGGATTACGAACGACTGCTCGCTGCGCAAGAGCAGGCTGACCCGATCGCGGTCGAGATTGCTGCGAAGAACATCGAGAAGGCCATCAAGATTCAGGCGAAGACGATTCGCGACAAATACATCGACGTGCCCCGCACGACAGACTTCGCCATCATGTACTTACCGACCGAAGGGCTCTTTGCTGAGGTCATCCGTCGACCGGGTCTCGCCAACGAGCTGCAGAACACCTTCCGAGTGCAGGTGACCGGCCCGACCACGCTGATGTCACTTCTCAACAGCTTGCAGATGGGCTTCAAGACCCTCGCCATCGAGAAGAGCACGTCTGATGTGTGGAAAATCTTGAGTGCGGCAAAGCAGGAGTTTCACAAGTATGGCGAAGTGTGGGACAAGCTCGCCAAACAACTCAACACGGCCCAGAAAACAGTCGAGGATGCGGGTCGGCGCACCCGTGCGGTCGAGCGCACATTGCGCAACGTCGAGTCAAACGTTGGTATCGAGTCGAGCCCGGAGTTCGCCTCCATCGAAGCGATGGCGCTCGACATCGACGACGAGACCGCCGATCGCGAAGCAGCCGACAACGACGACTAGTCGGTAAGTCGGCTACGCCATGCCGTAGAAGTTCTTCGCACCCTGAATGAGGGTTGCGAATTCTTCACGGTTCGGTGTCTCACTCGTCGCGCCTTCGACGAAGGTTCCGCCGACCACGCCGACGTCATTCGCACCGGTACCCGGCAGGTGCTTCGGGAAGATATAGAACGAGCGCTTGATGTGCTGTCCGGCTTTCGTCGTGCCCTGGTCGAAGTAAACGAGAATCATCGACTGCAGATCCGCCGGCGTCTGGTCCTTGAGCATGATGAGGTGACCTTGCACCGAAACGACATCGGCGTCATCGTTGAGGGCACCTGAGCCGAGGCCTGCGCTGTCAAACACGAGTGCCGACGGAATATCCGCGAAGTTCACGACCTTCTGCTGAACGAAGGTGACATGAGCGTCGAGATAGTCGTGGAGTGCCTGCATCATGACGGCGGTATCCATGAAGATGCCGTCGTCATAGGCCACCATTGCGCGGGTTGTGCCGTTGCCGAAATCGAGCACGACATCCTTCGCCGGTTGCATGACCTGCCCGACGTAGGCCTCGAGGCCCGACTCATCACGACTTTCGAAGTAGGCCGGAACGACTTTCGCCCCACCCGCAAAGTTTGGCTCGCTACCGTTGGCGACGGCCGCATAGAACTCATACGCATGAATGCCCACCTCGTCGATGAGCTTCTGCATTTCGGGAGCGTTGTCCATCGAGACCGGTGCGAGCAACCCGCCGGCGTTGTGCGACGTGAGCTTGTCAAACGATTCGGCGACGACCGTCACGTTCGCGTATCCGCGCTGAACCAATTCGTATGCCGTGAAGAGCCCGATGACTCCGGCGCCCACGACTGTGACAGGTGCCGTCTTGTCAAAGGCCTTGCCGGTGTCGGATGCCTCGACCAGGTCGACGACGTACTTGACTGTCCCTGGAGCAAGCGTCCATCCGCTGCCGCCGTGACCGTAGTTGTGTGCAATCAACTGCGAGCCAACCGTCTCGACGCTCATGTTGGGTGCACCCTTACGCATCGGTCGGTAGCACAGCACCTCCTCGCCGAGGTACGCGGTGTCGAGACGCGGCGGAGTGATGCGACGGATGTCCGCCGCACCGGCCACGCCGGTCGATGTTCCTCCCGACAGACCCGCCGGTGTGCACGCGGCCAGTGCGAGGAGGCCGGCTGCTCCGACGGCGCTCGTGATGACCGTGCGGCGCGTGATCTGGGTGGGGGTGCGGGATTCGGGGGAATTCGACACTGAAAATCCTTTGTCAGCGGTGTGACATCAGAACGTCGCCTGCCTGTCAGCGGTGGCTACTTACCGCGACAAACTATCACGCAGCTAGCTCTTTTCGCCGTCCAAGTACGCACCGATTTGGTGACGCGCCGACTCGAGCAACCCGATGTCACTGGCCACTTCACTCAGCGGACGAACCGGAGAGTCGACCAGACCCTGGTCGACGTACGACGCAAACGCGGTCGCCTGGTAGCCGAGGCCCTCGTGTTCGCGAATGCCCGATTCGTCTTCCCAGTGGGCGACCGGCTTCGCATTGAAGTCGGCACCGTACAGCGTGACACCCGTGGGCGTAAAGAAAGGCGTGTCGATCGTGAGCACGCCGTCCGAACCCGAGATGGATGCGGCTGTCGGGGTGTAGGTCGCCAGACTCACGGTCGCAGCCGCACGTGCGCCACTCGCGAACTCGAAGAACGAGGTGCTCGTCTGGTCGACTCCCGTTTTGGTAAGCGTGCCGGTCGTCGTCACCGAGGTGGCGTTGCCCAACACGAGTGACGTGAAGGCGAAGTTGTAGATGCCGAGGTCGAGAAGTGCGCCACCGCTGACCGACGACATGCAACGCGGAACCTCGCGCAGGTCTTGCCCGAAGTCGGAAATAACGAGTTCGAGTTCGCCGAGAATCCCCTCGCTGATGACTTGGCTAATGACGCTGGTCTGGGGCAGGTAGCGCGTCCACATGGCTTCCATGGCGAGCACGCCGGCAGCTTTTGCGGCAGCCGCGATCGTTTCGACGTCGGCACGGTTGATTGCGCAGGGCTTCTCAATGAGAACGTGCTTGCCGGCAGAAATCGCGAGCAGAGCGTGTTCCTTGTGGAACTCGTGGGTCGTCGCCACGTAGATCACGTCGACATCGGGGTGCTCGACGAGTGCTTCATAGGAGTCAAGAACTGTCGCGATTCCGCGTGGAGCGGCGAAAGCGTCACCGCGACCCGGGGTCTTCGACGCGACGGCGACAATCTTCTGCTTCGTGTACTTGTGCACGGCGTCGGCGAAGTTGGCAGCAATCCAGCCCGGACCGATGATTCCCCAGCGCAGCGGCGAGACGCTGTTTGGGTCGATGATTTTGGCCGAAGGAAGAGTGGTGGGGAGCATGTCGTCGTTGACTTTCTGTGCGGGTGAGGTGGAACAGGTGGTAGTGCCGGTTGTGTTTGGTTAGGCAGTAAAAAGCTGGGTGCTAGCGGGTTTTTCAACCAAATCAGCGAAGGCCATTCCGGATGCGCCGATCATGAGCAGGTTCGGTCCGAGTTCCGCGGGACGCACGACCAGTCGATCTTGCGGGGCGTTCAACGTTCCCCATCGAAAGCGGCTGAGTACGCGGTCGGGGTCGTAGCGGAAGATCACGGCGAGGTACCCCGACACGAGAACAATCTCGGGGTTGAAGATGTTGACGACGTTGCCGATGGCGACGGCCAGCGCATCCAACTGGAATTCAAGGACCTTCTTCACGCGGTTCGACACAGGCGCCTTGAGGCGCTCTTCGAGTTCGCCGTCGTCGGCACTCGTGAGTTCGAGTGCAGCGAGCAGTTCGTCACGCTTGACGAGGGCCTCGAGGGTCCCTTGGAGTCCGGAGTAGTCTTCGCGCGGCGCATCGGAAATGCGCATGTGGCCGAGCTCGCCGGCGTAACCGGCCGACCCGCGCAAGAGAGCACCGCCGTGGATGATCCCTCCACCTATGCCGCCAGCGCCGGCGAACATGTAGACAATCTCGTTGAAGCCTCTGCCGGCGCCGTGCTCGAGTTCAGCGACCGAACCCAAACTCGCATCATTGTCGATGTAAACGGGCAAGCCGGTTTCTTGATGGAGCATGCTCGCGAACGGAGCTTCGATCCAGTTGAGGTGCGGAGCGAGTCGAACGACACCGTCTCCAACGCGAACCTGCCCGGGTACGGCGACACCGATACCGGCAACGCGAGTGGTTTTCGGCAGTTCGGCGCGCATTTCGGTGATGACGCGGCTGGCGGTGGCGACCGCATCCATCGGCACCGGCATCGTCACCGTGGTCACTCGTCGCTTGGCGATGACTTTGCCCGAGAGCGTCACGATGCCAACAGTGGTGGCGTCGGTCTCGGGGTTGACGGCGAATGTCACGACATCATCGGTCAACGCGACCATGCGCGACGGTCGGCCCACACCGGTGCGGTCGGATGTGTCGGACTCGTGAATCAGCCCGAGGTCTTCGAGTTCGGTGACGAGGTCAGAGATCGTGGAACGGTTCAGGCCAGTGCGCTCCACGAGCGCCGAACGCGACATCGTGCCAAATTTACGCAGGAGGCGAAGCACGGCCGACAAGTTGTGCTGGCGAATCACGTCGCGGTTGCTGCCCACGGTCGTGGCTTGAGTGAGAGCGCTACGAGTCGCAGGGTTCATCATCACTCTCCAATGTGCGGGCGCATCAATGCGTACGAAAACTATTGTGCCTGATTCTCATTCCGATATTGTTCTCTCAATCAACAAATTAGGTTGACGAATCTTGATTCGAAAAATTTCAGGCGAAATAAGGGAAAAATGTCTGCACTCACTCCGTCACACGACGACAAATTTTCATTCGGACTCTGGACTGTTGGGTGGACCGCACAAGATCCGTTCGGTTCGGCAACTCGTAAAGACCTCGACGTCGTTGAGGCCGTCGAGAAACTGGCCGAGATCGGTGCCTACGGTCTGACGTTCCACGACGACGACCTATTCCCATTCATGTGTTCCGACGCAGAACGTCAGGGACAGATTGACCGCCTCCAGAAAGCACTCGCCGACACCGGCCTCATCATCCCGATGATGACGACAAATCTCTTCAGTCACCCCGTTTTCAAGGACGGCGCGTTCACGAGCAACGACCGTGGCGTTCGTCGTTTCGCTTTGCGGAAGGCGCTCCGCAACCTCGACCTCGCTGCTGAGCTCGGTGCCAAGACGTTCGTCATGTGGGGCGGCCGTGAGGGTGCGGAATACGATCAGGCGAAGGATGTTCAGGGCGCACTCGCTCGCTACCGCGAGGGGGTCAACCTCATGACCCAGTACGTCAAGGACAAGGGCTATGACATTCGCTTCGCAATTGAACCCAAGCCGAATGAGCCGCGCGGCGACATCCTGCTGCCGACCGTCGGTCACGCCATGGCCTTCATCGCGACGCTTGAGCACCCCGAACTCGTGGGCCTCAACCCCGAGACAGGTCACGAGCAGATGGCCGGACTCAACTTCATGGCCGGCATCGCGCAGGCCCTCGAGCACGGCAAACTCTTTCACATCGACCTCAACGGTCAGCGCGGAATCAAGTACGACCAGGACCTCGTATTCGGTCACGGTGATTTGATCAACGCGTTCTCGCTCGTCGACCTCATCGAGTTCGGTGGCGTCAACGGTGGTCGTGCCTACGACGGTCCGCGTCACTTCGACTACAAGCCGAGCCGCACCGAGGACTACGACGGCGTGTGGGAGTCGGCTCGCGCCAACATCCGCATGTACCTCATCCTCAAGGAGCGCGCACGTGCGTTCCGCGCCGACCCCGAGGTGCAGGAAGCGCTCAAGGCCGCTCGCGTGGCCGAGATTCACACCACCACGCTGGCCAAGGGGGAGACCTACCAGGACTTGCTTGCCGACAAGGCGTCCTACGAGAACTTCGACACCGAGCAGTACTTCAACGGTCGTGGCTTCGGCTTCGTTCGTTTGAACCAGCTCGCCATCGAGCACCTCATGGGAGCGCGCTAAATCATGACGCTGGTCGCGGGTGTCGATTCATCGACGCAAAGTTGCAAAATCGTCATCCGCGACCTCGACACGGGTGAGGTCGTTCGCCAGGGGAGCGCGAAGCACCCGGAAGGC
>CAZYYL010000006.1:0-9162 GCA_964651425.1 uncultured Microbacteriaceae bacterium
GTTCTTGTGAAGCAGGTCAAGCTTCGACGGGTCGGCATTGGTGCCGAGCGTCATCATGTCGGCGGTGGCGTTCGCGCTCATGCCGACACCGCCAACAAATTCGCGATTTGCTGCCATCGCTTCTGATTCACCGAGTACCAGACCCAGGTGCCGCGCTTTTCGCGGTCGATGAGTCCGGCATCCGTCAAGACTTTCAAGTGGTGGCTTACGGTCGGCTGTGTCAGTGCGAGCGGCTCTGTGAGGTTGCACACGCATGCTTCAGCGTTTTTGCTCGCGTTGATATAGCTGATGAGCTGGATGCGCGTGGGATCTGCAACCGCCTTGAGCAAACCCGCCAACTGCTCAGCTTGAGGTCGCTCGATGACCGCGCCGAGTCCTTCCGGTGCACAGCGCGCGACATCAACGGGAGTCAGCTGAATCAGAGTGGTCATGTGCGCATTCGCTTTCACAAAAGTGAACATTTGGCAAACATAGACAGGTGTCTATATCTCGTAGTGTAGAACATAGATAGTTATCTATGTCATTACATTCGTCGCCGAAGGAATCACCGTGTCAGACAAGAAAGCCACCGTCCTGTTCGTCTGCGTGCACAACGCGGGTCGATCGCAGATGGCTGCCGGCTACCTGCAGGCACTCGCAGGTGACCGCGTGCAGGTGCTCTCCGCCGGCACCGAACCGAAAGACCAGGTCAACCCGTCGGCGATCGCGGCCATGGCCGAAGAGGGCATCGACATTTCGAACAGCACGCCCAAGGTGTTGACGACCGAATCGGTTCAGGAATCCGACTATGTCATCACGATGGGATGCGGCGACGCATGCCCCTTCTTCCCGGGCAAGACCTACCTCGACTGGCCGCTGAATGACCCGGCCGGTAAGGGTGTTGACGAGGTGCGTCCGATTCGCGATGAGATTCGTCGCAAGGTCGAGGCACTCATCTCGGAGATCGACGCGAAGTTCGCCTAAAGTTGCGGAAGATACTTTCCTAGGAGGCGGAACTCTATGAACTTCACTGCGAACACCTTTGTTCGGGCGGGTGTCGTCGTTCTCGCATCCGGATCATTGGTTGGCATCTCCTTTGTCGGCGCCGCACAAGCAGATGTGGCCTGCGACGCGGGCGCGACTCTGCTCCCGAACTCGCGCTGTGAGGTTGTCGAGACTGCATCCGGCACATTCACGCCACCCGCGGGCGTCACAAGCCTCGAAGCACTGGTCGTCGGCGCAGGTGGCGCAGGATTGACTGCCGGATATGGTGGCGGTGGTGGCGACGTTCAAATTGTGGCCCTCGGCCCTACAGGCGACGTCACGTACGAAGTTGGCGTCGGCACAGGTGGCGACGGTGGTGCCTCGACGGTCACGCAAGGCGGCGTGACGACTTCGGCGAACGGCGGATTCATATCTACTCGACTTTTCAGTGGTGGCGACAGTGGTAACGGAAACTCATCCATGGGTGGCGGCGGTTCTGGTGCTGGCGATTCCGCAATGTCATCCGATGGCGGTCCCGGGATTGTCGTCAGCACGTTGTCATCAACGCTTTTTCTCGATGACGATGCTTGCTACGGCGGTGGCGGAGCGGAAGTTTTGACAACCGCCCCATACCCGACGGCGACGTGCGGCGGCGCGTGGGAAGAAAATTACGTTCAAGGCACAAGTGGTGTCGCTGGCGACGAGTCAGCGGATTACCACGATGTCGTACCGAACTCAGGTGGTGGCGCAACCAGCTTCATCGTCCCGGGAGATAACGGAAGCTCTCGAAGCGACCATCCCGGCGCCGACGGCGTCGTCATTTTCCGATACAAATTGGCAAGCGTTGCGTCAATGCCCGACACCGGTCTGACAACTGTCAGCTTGGTCGCAACAGGAACGTTTGCAGCGGGACTCCTCTTGGCGGCTGCTCTTGCTTTCCGAACGCGCCTTCGTCTCATTGAGTCGGCAGCGGATGATCGCCTGAGTCGTGCGCTGCGACGACTGAACTCGACCCTGCGCCGCAACATCGGCTAACTTTCGCGAATGATTACCGCGCATGAAAATGTGCCCTCGGCTCACACCGAGGGCACATTTGTTTAACCAAACAGATTGGTCCACGCCAAGCTCAGCAGGAATATCCCGCCACACAAGAGCACGAAGCCGAGACCGAGCCCGAATGGGGAACCCCACCCGTGCCAGCGCTCTTGATAATCAAAACGCCGGCGAGTCCACGAATCGCGGAGCTCGACCCATTCGGTCATTTCTTGTATTTTCTTGGCTTTCTTTTCCTCATCCATGTTTCTTCACTTTCGTCGTGTGGGAGTGGAGTGAAGCAGAAATTATTAACATGACAAGGCTTCAGTAAGAAGTTTAGGCGTCGCCGTTCTTTGGGCGCCATTGGTTTGCCCGAATATTCTGCGAGGCGAGCCGAGCAGTTTCCTCGACGCGCTTAGAGCGTGTTGTCTCGGTCTTGGCCAAACTAATCCATTCCAGAATTTGCTTGCGAACACCACGAGGAAACGCGTCGAAGTAGTCTTGGCTGCCGGGAAATTTCGTAAACTCCACCAAGAGATCGTCAGGCACCTCGGCGTTTTGTGCGCTATCAATACGCGACCAGGACCCGTTGGCTTTCGCAATTTCAATCGCGGCCATACCTCCCGGTTCCATAAGCCCTGAAGAAATCAGTTCTTCAACGCGAACCTTGTTTGATGCAGACCACGCGCTGTTGGGTTTACGCGGTGAGACATAAAGCTTTACGCGCCGCTCATCCACTTTTCCCGGAACGCTGTCTATCCAGCCAAAGCATAGAAGTGCCCGAACAATTTCGTCATAAGTCGGTGCGGGTCTGCCAGTTCCCTTTTTGTGAAAAACGACCCACGCTCCCGTCGACTTCTCATGACTGGCTTTCAGCCACTCAACGAGATCGTTCGCTTCGAAAACGTCGACGTGTTCTTTGTCATGAAACCCCACGAGACTTACTCTCCAACCTCAGTGCAACAATGCTTCTAGTCGGCAACCACGCGCGTGCCCAGTCGTTCCGCCGATTCCCACGTGCGATGATCGAAGAACACGCTCTCACCGGTGTCGAGCGATGCGATTGACGTCATTTGGTCATTCGTCAACTCGAAATCAAAAATGCTGAAGTTCTCGACCATGCGCTCGGGCGTGACGGTCTTGGGGATGATGATGACACCGCGCTGAAGCTGCCAGCGCAAGACAACCTGAGCGATGGATTTTCTGTGCATGTCTGCGATGGTGGCGAGCGTCTCGTTCTCAAAGAGACCGTTGCGACCCTGGGCGAGCGGCGCCCACGATTCGGTTTTCACGCCGTGCGAATCCATCTGCGCTTGATAATCGGCACGTTGGAACCACGGGTTCAGCTCGATCTGATTGACGTGCGGCGTGACGTCACTGTGAAGGATGAGGTCGATGAGTCGATCGGGGTAGAAGTTCGAGACGCCAATGGCACGCACGCGACCGTCGGCGTGCAGCTTCTCGAGAGCGCGCCAGGCACCGTAGTAGTCGCCAAATGGCTGGTGGATCAGGTATAGGTCGAGGTGGTCTAGGCCCATCTTCGCGAGAGTACCGTCGTAGGCGCGCAGGCTGGCCTCGTCGCCCGCCTGGTCGACCCAGAGCTTCGAGGTGATGAACAATTCGTCACGAGGGATGCCCGACGCAGCAATTGCGTCGCCCACAGCTTTCTCATTCAGATAGAGGGCAGCCGTGTCAATCGATCGGTAGCCGATCTCGAACGCTTGCTCGACCGCGCGCTGGCATTCGTCGTGGTCGGGAACTTGGAATACCCCGAAGCCAAGTTGGGGCATCTGAATTCCGTTACTCAAAGTCACACTGAGCATCGCTTCACGCTTTCTCGAGGAGTTCACCTCAATATATGCGTCTGGACCTCAACGTCGTCGCTCGACAAGGACGCAACGTTGACAATGAATTTCATCCAGCACCTTCAAAAATTGTAAAGTTGAGGAGATTTAGGTGCAAAAACCTCGTGTGCACCCCTACGAGAGGCTGTCGTGAGAAAAACTGGTCTTGCATCCGCAATTGCCGCTATTGCCCTTATCGCAACTGGCATACCAAGTAGCCCAGCATTCGCTTCAAGTGAATGTACAGTGCCGTCTGGCAACGCCGAATCGTCAATGGTGATTTGTATTGATGCTGGGACCATCATCTCCCGTGCACCCAAGACTGCCCAAGGAAGTTACGACCAGGAAATCGTGACCACAATCGACCCATCTGTTTCTCCGCTCACGTCGTCAAGTTCGATCGTCGCGCCGTCTGGATGGACAGTCAGTTACTTTGACGGAACTTCATGGTTGACCAACAAGCCAGCGTCAGATTTGGAGTGGGGGCTTATCACTCAGGTTCGAGCAACGGGCCCCGCAGTATCGCTTGGCACCTCGGGCGACAATGTCTTGTCCGGACGAACCGCAACCGCGCCTTTACCGGCAAGCGCTCCGTTCGCGGGCGGCGGCGGCGGCGACGGATGGTCGGTATTTTTCGACGACCAAGATCATGTCTTCAATATTTTCCACCACGATGGTGATAGCCAGGTTGACCCCGCGGTCGACTGTCACACCCGCACCGGTGAGTCCTGTGGCCCGGGTTGGCCGTTTGATTTGAGCCCCTTTCACACGAACTACCAATCGGAAGGCTGGGTTGACAACGCCACTCGCAAAATGTGGTTCGAAACCAACACGTTGACTGGAACAGGGTTTGCCTGCATTGACTTGAATGACTTGACGACGGGCCCAGCGTTTTGTGGCGGGAGTGATGCAACTGCATTTGTGCAACTTGGTTCCGCTGGAGGTTCAACGTATGGGCAAACCGGCGGTCTGGCCGCGATTGGAACTCGCCTGTTCACGTGGGAATCTGACACAGGGAACCTTCTATGCATGGATTCCTCGCTGAATTCGGGATTCGGGGCCCCGTGCCCCGGACAGCCCACGAGTATTAGCGGAGTGACGTCGGCGCCCTGGGGCGGGGGCCAATCCGTCATGGCTATGGATGGCAAGATTTATGGAGCGGCCGGCACAACCGGTGTATGCCTTGACGCCCTCACGCTGACCCTTTGCGCCGGATGGCCGATCACATTGTCGAATCCCGGCCATGGCGTCTTTCGCCTTCCAGGTGCAGACAAAAGCACACAAGGCATCTGCTTTATCGACACCGTAGACACCGGGACGGCGAGCAATGGCACACCCGGTTCTAATGCAGGTCTCGCAGACAGTTCGAGCATCAACCCATGTTTCGACACGTCCGGAATTGGTATCTCACGCCCTGCATCGCTCAAGCTCTACACGAGCGACAACTACAACACCTACGGCAAAAACCCCGACGTGACGGGAAGCCGCGTGTATTGGGCTTCTTCGTGGGTAAACATCGACTACTACTACTGCTGGGACGCTAGCCTCTCGGGTGGCGCCGGCGCGATGTGCCCGAATTGGCCAATTGCCATTTGGCCGACCTATACGATTCAAGTCGACCCTGCCAACGACAATTGTCTGTGGACCAACGCCCATTCGGGTGGCGTGCAGACGTGGGATGCGATTCGTGGCACCGCCGACTGCGTCACGCCGCCCAGCACCGTTGTTTTCGAACCCGACCTCATCGTTCCTCGCATGAGCTGTAGTTCCGAAAACCCCATTAGAGCGTGGAATGATTTCTCTCTAACTGAACCTGCAGACTCGACATATAACACTGCCTCGTTGACCGTGGTCGGAACGGACGGGGCACCCATTCCTGGCTATACCGACGTCCCGTTGACAGGATCACGGACCGTCGATCTGAGTGGACTCGATGTTGCCGTGAGCGGACAGACACCCACTTTTAATGTCGTGTTCGATTGGGCCGATTCAGGCACACCGTCGACGCCAGAAGCCACCGTTACGGCAAGTGGTGGACAACCAGAACTGTGTATAACGCCGTTCTCGCTCGATGATTGCTCGTCGACCTTAACGGGTGCGGACCTTTCTTCGGCTGCAGTTGTCGCCGAGGGAAGCGCGGATGATGGCATCCTCATCACGGACTTTTCAGCAGCAACGACCCAAGTGGACTTTGAAGCTCTCCGCACGGCGACCTGCCTAACGACATTGCCCAACACGGGGCTCCAGCCATACTCAGGGTGGCCGATAGGGGCGGCAGGCATGCTCCTGATAGGAGCCACGCTGGTCATCATGCGCCGTCGCGCCTGACAACCGCCGGGCAGAACGGACCATCTAAAAGTCAGTGAGTTTGACGAGACCGCGATTTCTGCGAATGTCCCGGTAGTTCCACTGCACGCGGCGAGACTCAGTCAGCCACCGCGAGAATCTCACTTCGTCAAGTCCGTCGAGTGAGCCGGGCACGTATTCTGCCGCCTCGAAGGATCCGGACGCCTGAAGTCCAGATTCAACAAACGACTGCCCGCTCCAAAAGAGCACGTAGACGCCATCTTTGCGAAGGGCGTAACCGACGAGCGGGTTGCCATCGATGAACCAAACCGGATGCGCGTGCCACACCTTCCCCTGAGCTTCGGGTAATTCGCGCGCAATGAGTGCTCCGAGTCGTTCGCACAACTCGCGGTCGCCCGCCTCAAGTTTCGCGTCGTACGCTGCGATGTCGGCGGGGATCGTCATCCGGCAATCCTACGAAACTCGCAGCCCGAATGGCGATCCCGCCGACGACTCGTTACGCGTGGCGCAAGCGACTCGGCTCTTCGTCGTCGTCGTCACGCTTGCGGCGCAGCACGATCCACCACACGAGCGTCTTGATGCCGATGAGCAGCACCAACAAAGCCGCGAGCATCCACACCAGGCTGAAGTCGGCGTACTTTCCGGCGCGCATGTTCTCGAGATGGGTGAGCTGCGTGCGCAGACCGCCGGCCGACGCCGACATGCGCTTCACAGCGTCACGCACTGCCGGTGTTGCTTGACCGAGGTCAGTCTGAGCAATACCGTCGGAGACGTGCTGCCACTGCAGTGCCAGCGCCTCAGCCAGTTGACGTTCACGTTCGAGTCCGGCGATGAGCAGGTCACTCGGATCGTTCGGCTGACCAGCCAACCCGAGGTTCTTCAAACGCAGCTCCTCGAGAATGTTTTGGGTGACCTGGTCCTGGTAGTCCTTCGCCAGCTCGTCGTAAAGCGTGATCTCGTCAACGAGGTCCGGCACGGTCTGCGCCGGCGGCTCGGTCGACGGTGCGACGCTCGGAATCGGAGGCAACGTCACCGTTGTCGTCGGGGTCGGCGTCGGAGTTGCCGAGTCCGCCGGGTTGGGCGTCGGGGTGCCCGAGTCGCCCGGGGTCGGCTCGGCCGATCCTCCGCCCTGACCGTTCGTCGGTTGGGTGCTTGGTTCGGTGCTTGGTTCAGTGGAGGGTTCCGTGCTGGGTTCCGTCGTCGGTCCAACCGTGGGTGCGATCGACGGCTCGGCGGAAGCCGAGTTGCTCGGTTCAGTCGAGGGCTCAGTCGAAGGTTCAGGCGAAGCGGATGATCCGCCACCGTTTGTCGTCGGCTCATCCGTCGGCGTGGCCGAGTTGATCTCGCTGGCACTGGGTTCTGGCGTAGCCGTGGATGTCGACCCGCTTGCCTTCGCAATGGAACACAAGTTGTCGAAGATGTTCTGACCGGCAGGCCAGTTCATCCCGTCGATGTCCGACAGTTGCGGGATGATGTCTCCCCAGCCAAGGGTCGGGAAGAGACCACCGTCGTGCGCGGCGTGACCCTCAGCATCCCACTCGTCAGATTGCACAACGCGGTTGACGTAGGGGAAGTCGGCATCGCCGGTTGCGTGGCAGACCGGGATATAGGTGAGCGTGATTTGCGGACCGAGCTCGTCAATCACGTCACGTTGATCCTGAGCCGTCTGCTCTTCGTCTTCAGACGTGTTTTCCGTTTGGTCAATCTGGTTGTTGAGTTCGTCCACTCGCTCTGCTTCGGCCGTGGCTTCTTCTTCGGCTTTCTTGGCTTCTTCTTCGGCTTTTTTGGCTTCTTCCTCAGCCTGAGCAGCTTCGTCAGCGGCCTTCTTGGCTTCCTCCTCCGCCTTGGCAGCCTCTTCAGCCTGCTTCTTGGCTTCTTCCTCGGCCTTCGCCGCCTCTTCAGCTTTCTTCGCAGCCTCTTCGGCGTCCTTCTTGGCCTGCTCTTCTTCGGCCTGGGCCTTTTCGGCGGCTTGCTTGGCTTCTTCCTCGGCCTTCGCCTTTTCTTCGGCTACCTTGGCAGCTTCCTTCGCGGCTTCCTCGGCTTGCTTGCGCTCTTCCTCGGCCTTGTCAGACTCTTCCTTTTGCTTCTTGGCTTCTTCTTCAGCTTTCTTGGCTTCTTCTTCGGCCTTAGCTTTTTCTTCGTCCGCCTTCTTCTTATCGGCTTCCGCTTTTGCGGCCTCATCGGCCTGCTTCTTGGCCTCCTCTTCAGCCTTCTTCGCGGCTTCCTCAGCGTCCTTCTTTTCTTGCTCGGCCTTGGCCTTTTCAGCTGCAGCCTTGGCAGCAGCCTCCTGAGAAGCCTTCTCCGCGTCTGCCTTTTCCTTCTCGGCCTGCTTTTTCTCAGCTTCAGCCTTCGCGGCTTCCTCAGCCTGCTTCTTGGCTTCCTCTGCAGCCTTCTTGTCAGCTTCAGCCTTCTTCGCGGCTTCCTCGTCAGCCTTCTTCTTTTCGGCCTCTGCCTTGTCCGCCTCGTCTTTCTGCTTCTTTGCTTCGGCGTCCGCCTTGGCCTTCTCCTCGTCGGCCTTCTTCTTTTCAGCTTCCGCTTTGTCGGCTTCTTCCTTGGCCTTCTTTTCTTCGGCGTCTTTTTTATCCGACTCGGCCTTCTTCTCGGCCTCCTTCTTGTCGGCTTCTTCCTTGTCCTTGTCGGCCTTCGCCTTTTCTTCGGCCTTCTTCTTCTCTTCTTCTTCGGCCTTCTTCTTCTCTTCCGACTTCTTCTTCTCTTCTTCGTCGGCCTTTTTCTTTTCGTCTTCCGCTTTCTGGCGTTCTTCTTCGGCCTTCTTGGACTCTTCGTTGGCCTTTTCTTTGGCCTTCTTGGTCAGCTCTTCAAGATCCAAGCCGGCGTTTCGCGCGTTGTCGAAAACCTCTTGCTGACAATCCGTGCGGGTTTTCTCCACATCACACTTGTCGAGGTCGTCGAACGCCGAGGCGAGCGAGTACTTCACGGTCGCCACAGATGCGGTAGACGTCGGCGTCGGGGTAGATGACCGTGTCGGGGTTGACGACGAGGTTTTCGTGGGCGT
>CAZYYL010000006.1:9262-18959 GCA_964651425.1 uncultured Microbacteriaceae bacterium
CGGAGTCGGCGTGGGCGACGACGTGCGAGTTGACGTCGGCGTCGGCGTCGGGGTGGATGCGGTGGGAGTCGCTGACTTCGTTGTCGACGCGGTGCCACTTCCAAACTCGTTCACGGCGCGTAAGGCAATGGAGTACGACGTTCCGTTCGTGAGTCCCGTAATGACGATGGGCGTTGACGTACTTGCCGGTGAAAGGGTGACCCACGTCAGCCCGCCATCTTTCGAGTACTCGAAATTGGTGATTGCGGAGCCACCGTTGTTTCCAGGTGCGGTGAAGGGCACCGTAATTTGAGCATTGCCGGGAACGAGCGTGCCTAGTGTGGGCGCAGCTGGAGGTCCGAGTGGCGTTACCGAAACCGCGGTCGAGGGCGTACCGCATCCGGCGGCGTTCACCGCGCAAATACGAATCGAGTAACTCGTGCCATTATTCAAACTATTGACGACGATCGGACTCGTTAGAGTCGCCGGTGATACTGCTGTCCAGGCGCCGCCATCAATCGAGTACTGGTAGTTGGTAATTGAGTTTCCACCGTCGCTCGTCGGAGCAGTGAAGACAACCGACGCTTGCCCATTGCCGCCATTGATTGCCGAGACACTTGGCGCACCTGGCGTCGTGTAAGGGGTACCCGAAGTGCTCGACGAAGCAGCGCCACCATTTGCGTCTACCGAGTTGATCATCTTGAGTTGAACGTTGTAGGCGGTGCCATTTGTCAAACCAGTGATGACGACGGGGGATGAGACGCCCTTTGGCGAGCGGTTGTTCCACGTCAGTCCACCGTCAGTCGAATAGGCAAGGTTGTCCGGCGCGATTCCGCCGGTCGCGCCTTGTGTAAATGCAACCGTAAGCTGACCGTTACCCGGAGTGATGCGCGAAATTGTCGGCGCAGACGGAGTCGTCGCCGGAGTGACACTGCTGCTCGTCGACGACGCCGGGCCGACGCCGGCCACGTTTACAGCTTTGAGTGCGACCGTGTAGGCCGTGCCGTTTGTGAGTCCGGTAATGACAATCGGGCTCGAGGTACTCGCCGGCGAAAGTGCCGTGAAGGTGCCGCCATTGAGGGAGTACTGGTAGTTCGTGACTGCGGAACCGCCGTTGCTGACGGGCGCGGTGAACACGATTGAAATCTGGGCGTTGCCGGCCGTGATTGTGCCCAAGATTGGCGCACCTGGAACCGTGCGAGGCGTGCCGGATGTAGAACCCGAGGCTGTTCCGGTCCCAACGGAATTAATCATCGCGAGTTGAACGTTATACGCCGTGCCGTTCGTTAGCCCCGTGATAACAACGGGCGACGACACGCTTGCGGGAGAGCGCGTGGCCCACGTTGATCCCCCGTCTGTCGAGTAAGCGAGGTTCGTCGTCGCCGCTCCACCGTCGCTGCCCTCAGCAAATGCGACGGAAAGTTGACCGTTGCCCGGAGTAATCGAGTTAATTGTGGGTGCAGCAGGTGCGGTTACCGCTGGCGGAGTTACGTATTGAACGATGAGGATGCCCGATCCACCGGCCCCGCCTGACGCACCCATCGCATCTGCGGCGCCACCGCCGCCGCCACCACTGCCCGTGTTCGCTGTCGCATCGGCTCCAACCTGGGTGTTTCCGTAGCCTCCGCTTCCACCGCCGCACGACCCACTGATGTCTGGCGACCAGTCAATGCCCGTTCCAATTCCACCGCCACCACCGCCTGCAACGCAGATATCCAAAGTGCTCCACGTGAAACCACTACCGCCATAGCCGAAGTAGGCCTGCGCGCTCGCACCACCACCTCCACCACCTTGACCATTACCGCCGCCCGTTACGTATGTTCCCGGCGCACCAGAATTTCCGAATCCCGACGTCGCAAGTCCGACACCGCCGGACATGTTCATTCCGCCGCCGCCGCCGCCCGAGCCGCCATTAGCACCATCAGATGACCAGCCACCACCGCCACCACCACCGGTGGCAGTCACGCCCATGAACGAAGAATCACCACCGTTTGCTCCGGAATTATTGGCGACTGCGTCAATCGTGACGCCACCAGCACCGCCGGCGCCGATCGTGACGGGCTGAAGGGAACCGGGGGTGACCGACTGTCCGCCCGCGGGTTCCGTAATGACCAACCCTGCGCCGCCGCCGCCGCCGGCGGTACCTCCACCGCCACCGCCGCCGCCAACGAGCAAGTAATAAATGGTTGAGACACCCGTGGGTACAGTCCAGTTACAAGAGCCGACAGTGAGGAACTTCTCGAATGTGTAGTCCTTGCCCGACTGCGTTTGAGTGGACTTCGTCGTGCTGCACGCGGGCGCGGCTGCCTCAGCGGACTGAATCGTGATCGCGGTCAAGCCTCCTGACACCACGGCGAGCGCGGCGGCACCTGCAATTAGTCGAGGGTGCGCGAAAAGTCGAGAGAGTTTCATGGAAAACGATTCCCCTTTGAGAGATTGAGAGTTTGGGAACGTGGCAAAAGCCCTAGAAAGACTAACCGAACAATAGTTAATAGGTTCACGGAATTGCATCACGTTCTTGACACACTTCGCCGCGAGCCGGCACTATCTGTGCGCCTAAACTTTGTGAATGCCCAGCCTTATCAACTTCGTCACCGTGTCCACCGATGGCCTTGAGTCATCGCCCGTTGCGGATGCCCTTGCGGGCCTGCGTGCGAACGAGGCTCGGTACTTCAAGAACAAGTACGACATCGACTTCACGACCGAACCTGCGGCAGATCGACCCGAGTTGGTTGAGTACGTGAACCGTGTGATCGCCGAGCGAGACCTCGTCATCGTATCCACCCCCCTCGAAGTCACCGAAATGATGGTTGACGCCGCCGAGGGACGAATCCGCTGGACCTACGTCTTCTACGAAAGCGGCCTGGCGATCAACGTGCTGTACACGGTGGATGACGCAAAGAAGCGTGCGGTCGGTTTCAAGCTGTCAATGGGCATGGATGTTCCGGCCGAACTCGCCGACAAATTCAAGTTCGCTCGCCAGAAGTCCAAGCTCGCGGGCGAGATTCGTGGCTCGTTCTTCGTCGTCAAGGGCGAGTACAAGTAACGTCAGCCGACTAGCGGGAATATGCGTGCGCGCATCCGGTTAGAAATCGCATGACAAATTACTTCAACCCTGAGGTCGCAGCCGGCGCATTCGACGAATTTTTGCCCGGCGCGCTCGAGGAAAGTGCGACCCAGGTGGAGTGGACTCCGGAAGACGGTCCCTTGCCGGCGTTGTATCTGAGCCATGGCGCTCCTCCACTCCTCGACGACACCATCTGGATGGAACAACTTCACGCGTGGGCGATGGCCCTGCCGAAGCCAAAGCACATTCTCATCGTGAGCGCCCACTGGGAGCACGCGCCGCTGATGATTAGCTCCCCCGAGGCGAAGACGCCGCTCATATACGACTTCGGCGGATTCCACCCGCGCTACTACGAACTGACTTATGAGACTCCGGATGCGAGTGAACTCGCCGGTTTCGTCGCGAGCGTGATGCCCGACACCGAGCAGCTCTACCAGCACCCGTCTCGCGGGCTCGATCATGGTGCCTGGGTTCCGCTCAAAGTGATGTATCCGGCCGGCGATATCCCAGTGCTGCAGTTGAGCATGCCGACTCACGAACCCGAGAAACTCATGAAGATTGGAGCTCGTCTCGCAACGCTGCGCGAGCACGGCGTGCTCATCATCGGCTCGGGGTTCATGACGCACGGGTTGCCGTTCATGACCCCCGGAATGATCAATGGGCGAGAAATCCCGGCGTGGTCGCGCGAGTTCGACTCGTGGGCTAACGATGCACTAATGCGCGGCGACGTGGATGCACTTGCGACGTTCAAGTCGAAAGCTCCGGGCATGCCGTATGCGCATCCCACGGACGAACACTTCACCCCGCTGTTCGTGACGCTCGGCGCATCGGGTGACCCTAGCGCGGCCACGCGGACGACCATCGAGGGATACATGATGGGCTTCTCTAAGAGGTCGTTCCAGACCAAGTGAATGCCCTGGGGCGATCTATGGCGTGCGCAGAATCAATACGTACTGACCGCCACCCGGCTGGATATCCGTCTCGAACGCCATGTCCGGCGCGAAACGTGAGAGTCGATCGAGCAGCCAGTCCGATGCCTCGCGTGCATCGTTTTCGTCGGGGCAACGGGCGATGATTTCGCGCCCACCTTTGCGACGCAAGCGATCGACTGTTGCGACGATCGGTGACGGATCAACGACGAAGAGCTCCGGCGACCACGCGACGACAGGCGTGATCTTTCCCTTCATCGTGTTGCACCCGCGGTGAGCGAGGCGTTCGACGACGTCGGTGCGCTTCTTCGAAACCTGGATCGTGAACCCGTCGACGCTTGGTCCGAGGTCGGAGTTGACCGATGCATCCGGGTCGACGGCAACGTCGCACAACCAGCATCGCCAACCGTCGCGCTCGCCCACTTCGTTCAAATCGCTCATGACTCGAGGCTAAGCGATGAACGGCGACCTCTGGTACGGCTGGGTGCACAGGCATAGCCTTAGTCCGTGAGCAGTTCATCGTCTGGCAATCGCAGCGGGCTGGTAGTCGGCCTTCTCAGCGGTGCCGTCGTGCTGTTGCTCGTCGTCATCGGGCTGATCTGGTGGGCGCCGTGGAATGCGTCGACGGATGCGCCAACGCCGACACCCAGCTCGACGTCGAGCACCTCATCCGCAACGGCAAGAAAATCGTCATCCCCGACGGCATCAGCCACTGCGGCCGCGCCTGCGGAGCTCGTCATTTCGGCGACCGCACTTACGCTCAAAGACGTGAACGGCGGAACGTTGTGGTCGCACAAATTCACTGACAATCCCTCGACTGTTGTCACAGACCTATCCCTCGCCACGGGTGTGTCACCCGCCGCGAGCGACCTCAGTGCCGATCCGATGTCGGTCTTCAAAGCTCGTTACGAGTGGTCGGGTTTCAAGCTCTTCGCGAGTCGAGACGGGTGGGATGCCCCGAACTCACTCCTGACCGCGTACTCGGTGTGGACATCCGCACCCAAATTTGGCCAGTTGAAGGTGACCACGCCCGAATCGATTTCGGTGGGCACGCCGGAGGCCGACCTCGCGCCGTTCGCGGGACCGTCGTCGGTATCGGGTTGCTTCTTGCTCGAGAAGGACGCTACGTCGGGCGTGGATGACCCCGCTCACGGTGGCGCCTTCACCGGGCGATTCTTGAACGCGTGTGTCGACCCCAGCGCGGGCGTCGTTGTCTACCTGATGTCACCGCATAGACTTTTCGTCGACCAGTAACTGCGCACAAGGGACTGAATGACCATGGCCAATGACGGATTCACTGCCGACGAACGTGCCGCCATGAAAGAACGTGCCCGCGAGCTGAAGCTTGAGGCGAAGCGCACGGCAACACGTGAGACAGGCGAAGCGGACATTGCCGCGAAAATCGACGAGATGGATCCGGTCGGGCAGAAGATGGCTCGACGCATTCACGAGCTGGTCATGGCGGCAGCGCCCAACCTCATGCCGCGTACCTGGTACGGCATGCCGGGATACGCAGATGCGGACGGCAAGATTGTCGTCTTCTACCAAGATGGTGGAAAGTTCAACACGCGTTTCTCCACGCTCGGGTTTCAACAGGCTGCGAACCTCGATGATCCGTCTGGCATGTGGCCGACCGCGTTTGGAATCGAGCGGCTGACCCCCGAGGTGGAGAAACGCATCGTCGAGCTCGTCAAGCAGGCAGTCAGCGGATAGATCGACTTTCTGTTAATGGATTGGTGGAGGCTGCCGGAGTGAGCCCACTGACTCGAAGGCCAGTCCCGCTTCGATAATCGCGCGGTCGCTGTATGCGCGGCCCGCAAACGTCAAACCGACAGGCATCTTCGTGTCGTCCATGATGCCCATCGGCACCGTGAGCGTGGGTACTCCCATGTGTCGAATCGAGTAGTTACCGTTCGAGAACAACACACCATTGCGCCAGGCGATGTCGGCCGCCGCGACGTTGGTGTCGGCATCCGCCGGGCCCACATCGGCATTCGCCGGGAACGCGACAAGGTCGTAGCCGTTGTCGTCCATCCATTTTTCGAGCAGTTGCTCACGCAATTTTTCGAGCGCGCGAAGTCCGTCGCCGTAATCAGGGCGAGTGTGCGGATGCGCGATTCCAGCCTTCGCGATTCCCACCGTCACCCGGTAGCGCTGGTCGTAGTCTTCGACCTCGTCGTATCGGTCGGGCAACGAGCCCGGAGGCGGCGGGAAAATCTGGTCCGGGTCGACATCGGCGAGTCGGTTGCACGCGGGGTCGTTATTGGCGACGAGGAAGTCGTCCCACCCGAACGCAAGCAGGTCGGTGAATTCGAAATGCATCCATCCGGCGGGCAGCACACCAAGTTCTTCGATTTTCTCGCCGGCGGGCACGCCGCCCTCATACGCTTCGACGAGCGGGAAGTCGGTCAGCACAACTTCGGCGCCCAAGTCACGAAGGCGTTGTGCGGCTGCATCCCAGAGCTTCAGGATGCTCGCGCGCGTGTCAATATCCATCCCCGCACCTTCGCCGACATACACACGCGGCACGGCGATACGTGCGCCCGCCAGCGCACGCGAGGTTGCCTCGCGCGCATCCGCTTCGTTCGCCAACGCGGCCCACGAATGTGGCGCGGTCGCCATGGGCACGGGCAGCTCAACAAACGGTTGGTCGAGCCAGAAGTCTCCACGCGGGGTGGGGTCAGTTCGCGTGAGCGGGTCAAGCAATTGGCACAGGTCGGCCACCGTGCGCGCGTACGGCGTCACGACATCACGCAGCGCGAAAAGTGGCCATACACCGCGCATAGAAATCACGCCGCGCGACGGGGTGTACGTGACGACCGAATTGTTCGACGCGGGTGAGCGACCCGACGAGACAGTCTCGCTGCCGAGTGAGAACGCGCCGAAGTTCGACGCCACCGCGACGCCCGAACCCTGCGATGAACCCGACGCAAACGCTGCGGCCAGAAACTTTGGGTTGTACGGACTCTCGGCACGACCATGCACTCCGCGTTGCATCCCGCCGTCGGCCATGGGCGGCATGTTCGTGCGGCCGAGCAAGACGGCACCTTCGCGGCGCAACTGCTCAATCGCAAAAGAGTCTTCCGTGGCGCGAAGGTGCTCGAACGCGGGCGATCCCGCAGCTACAGTCATGCCCGCAACGCGGTAACTGTCTTTCACCGTGAACGGGATGCCGTCGAGTGGCCCGAGTGTCTCGTTGCGTGCGCGGCGATCGTCGGATGCGCGGGCTTCGGCGAGCGCATCCTGATTCAACACCGGCACGGCATTGAGCGTGGGACCCGACTTATCGAACTGCGCAATGCGGTCGAGGTAGTACTCGACGAGCGCAACGCTGGTCGTTCGACCGTCGCGAAGAGCCGCCTGAATGTCGGCGATGCTCGCTTCAAACGGCGTGAAATCCGAACCGGACGTAGTCATCAATGACCTCCTCTCGACCACGCTAGCAAGCCGTGGGAAGCTTGACGCATGGTCAACGCAATCCTCATCGACAAACCCATTGCCGACGCGTCGACGACCGAGGTGCTCATCTCGCTGTCACTGAATTCCACCGAAGAGGTTCGCGGTCTGGCCGAGAAGGCATTCGCCGCCGGAGCGCGAAGTTACATGGAACCGCGCGACTTGGGCTTCATGTTCTCGTGGGGCTTCGAGGACCTCGACGGTCACATCTGGGAAATGTTCTGGATGAACCCCGAACACGTGGCGTAACACCTTTCAGTCCGGGCGCCGAGGCGACTAGTCTGCTGACATGTTCCTTCAAGATTTGAATTGGCTCGCCATCGTTGTGGCGTGGATTGTTGCCTTCGCTGCCGGTGCCCTGTGGTTCGGCCCGAAGACGTTCTTCCCTGCGTGGTGGAAGGCGATGGGTCGCGACACTTCCGACATGACTGTCACGGGCAACATGGCTGTGACGTTTGCCTCGACCGCGATCGCCGCCTTCGTTCAGGCCGTGGCCGTTGCGTCGGTCATCCACTTCGTCGCCGCCGCCGACCCTGGTTTCGGACCCCTCAACGGTCTGCTCACGGGCTTCTTGTTGGGTGTGGGATTCGCCGCCGCGAGTTCACTCAGCCACCGCTTGTTCGCTGGCCACAACTTCACGGTCTGGATTCTTGAGGTAGGCAGCGATGTGCTGAACCTGTCGCTGATGGGTCTCGTTATCGGCTGGTGGCGCTAGGTCGCATTCGCGTTCGCGAACCCCTACTTGACTTGGTTGACCGTCAGGATAATCGACGGGATTGCCGGGCGATCCGGATTCGTTTGTGCATCCTGATACCAAATGTTCGTGTACGCGCCATCGGCTGACCACATCAACTGGTAGTTCGTGCAGGTGGTCGTGCACGAAACGGTGACGAAGAAGTTCCACGCGGCAACCTGCTTTTGGCCGTTAGCGACCAGGGTGACGTCGGTGTTGCTGTTCGGCACGTTGGTGCCGTCTTGACGAAGCCAAATACTCACGGTGTCGGCCGAACCGCCCTGCGTTCGAAGCAACTGTGCCGAGAAGGCGATGCTGTAGACACCGGGATGCGTGAACGTGATGTACGACGCACGACCCGAAGCGTCCCCAGCCCCCGAGGTCACGCTCACTCCCTGATTCGCGGATGCGTCGGTGGAATTGAAATACATCGGGTACGCCGTATTTATTCCGGTGGAGACGGTACCCGACGCACCCTGCGTGGTGAGGTCCCAGAAGCTGCCCGAGTCGCCGAGGCCAGATGTGCCTGCCGGGCCCATTGGTCCGGTTTCGCCGATTGGGCCTTGAGAGCCGGTGAGCCCTTGTGGTCCACGGCTTCCCTGTGGGCCGGCTGATCCCGACGGGCCGATGAGCGAAAGCAAGAAGAGTGCTTCGGAACCGGCGTTTCCTTGGAGTTTCCAGATGTCATATGCGCTGAGTCCGTTTGCACCGGCAGCACCGGTCGCGCCAGGGAGGCACTGACCCGGTTCTCCCGCAGGGCCGGCGGGTCCTCGAAGCGACTCAAGGAACCCGGCGACACCGCCCTCCCCGCCGTTAAGAACGTAGATGTCGTAGGCGCTGAGACCGGTGGCTCCAGGCGCGCCAGATGGACCAGGTGAACCGCTAGGCCCAACACCGCCGACGAGTGAATCGAAGAAGTCATCGATATCGCCGTCGTTGTCTTCGAGAATCCACAGTTCATACGCCGAGAGGCCAGCAGCGCCGTCGGCACCGCCATGGCCAACAAGTGAGTCGAGAAACTCTTGTGACGTGCCCGTATTTCCGGCATCGAGCCAGAGTTGATACGCGCTCTTTCCATAAGTTCCCGGCGTACCCGTGACCCCATCGGATCCGATGTAAATGTTGGTGACGGGCTGCGGCGTTCCCACAAGTGAGTCGAGGAATTGCTGGAGAGTGCCGTCATTTCCGACCGCAAGCCAGAGTTCGTATGCACTCAGCCCATTCGCTCCGGTCGCACCGGCGGGGCCAGTAGCCCCCGTGGCACCCGGAACTGATGTTGTCACTCCACAGTTTTGAGATAAAGGTCCCGTCGACGAGCAACCGTGAAGGATGAGCGCCAACACAAGCGCGAGCACAGCGACAAACAATGCGATGACCGACATCGACAATGCAGGACCGGCGCTCGCTTCAGGACGACGTCGCCCGCGCGTATCGAGACTGAACTCTGCGTCCGGAGACGTGTTCTGGTAACGCATCCATGTCCCCCCCCCTCTCCGTTCAGGTTATCGCCGTCACGGTCTGAAATAGAATCTT
>CAZYYL010000007.1:0-18375 GCA_964651425.1 uncultured Microbacteriaceae bacterium
GCGAAGATGGTCGCCGCAGCGGTCATCAAAATCGGACGAAGACGACGACTGGCGCCCTCGAGCACCGCTTCGTTGACCGACGCACCTCGCGTTCGATACTGGTTCACGAGGTCGATCAGAACGATGGCGTTCGTGACCACGATGCCAACGAGCATGAGCACACCGATCATTGAGGCGACACCGAGCGGGATACCCGTGATGACCTGCAGCGCAATCGCACCGGTCGCCGCGAACGGAATTGAGACGAGCAACATAAGGGGCTGAAGCAGCGAACGGAACGTCGCGACCATGATGATGTACACCACGAGAATCGCGGCGAGTAGTGCGAGACCAAGCTGGCTAAATGCCGCCGCCTGATCTGCCGTGACGCCACCGATTTTGGCTGACGCACCAGCCGGCAACTCAATCGTCTTGAGTGCCTTCGTCACAGCCGCCGACGCAGTGCCGAGGTCTTCGCTGTTCGGCGTAATCGTCACCGATGCGCTGCGCTGGCCCTTGACGGTGGTCACTGTTGCCGGTCCCTCTGTGACGCTCACGTCCGCAAGATCCGTGAGTGGTTTCATGCCCGTCGCGGTGGGCACCTCAATGGACTTGATTTGCTCAAGCGTGGCCGGAGCGTTGTCCGTCTCGAGATACACATCAATCAGACTTCCGTTGACTTCGACCTTGCCCAGCTGGGTCGGTCGAGTCTTCGCTGCCACGTAACCGGCGAGCGCAACTTCGCTGTAGCCGTTCTCGGCGGCAACGTCACGCTTTACCGAAACAGAGATGTACGGGCGAGTGGTCGCAATGTTGTTCTCAACCTGCTTCGCTTCGGGGAGGGCGCGCATCGCATCCGTCACCTTGGTCGTCGCTTCATCAAGAACTGCCTGACTCGGAGCCGTCACATCAATCTTGATGTCACCGCTCGAACCGAATCCGCTCGATGCGGCGATGTTAATCGTCTGCATGTCAACCTTGTCGGCAAGGGCAGCACGAGCGGCCTCTTGCACGACGGTCTGGTCGGCCTTGTCTTCGGTCGTGACCGAGTAGGTGATGGCGGTGTCGCCGCCGCCCACGAATGCGTCGCGCAGTGCGTTACCCGACGAACCGATCGACACCTGCACGGTGGTAACGCCAGGGGTACCCGAAAGCGCATCTTCGACGGTGGTGGCAAGTTTGTCCTGTTCGGCCAGGCTCGTACCCGCTTCAATCGACTGCGACACCGTAAAGGTGTTCTGGCCGGATGATCCGAGGAAGTTCGTCTTCATGAAGGGCACAAGGGCCACGGTGCCACCCAGCACGGCGATGGCGAGAACGAGCGTGAGCGCCGAGAAGCGCAGCGTCCAGTTGATGATCGGACGGTAACCCTTCTGCAACCAGGTGACTTCGTCCTCGTTGTGGTGGCGAACCGGCTTCGCGTTCTTGCGGAGTCGGCGGTACTCCTCGGGTGCACGCAGGAACCAGTACGCGAGCACCGGCACGATCGTGAGCGACACGAGAAGAGATGCAACCAGGGCGATAGTGACCGTCAGAGCAAACGGTTTGAAGAGTTCACCCGTGATTCCGGTGACGAATGCGAGAGGCAAGAACACGGCAACCGTGGTGGCCGTCGACGCGGTAACGGCACCGGCCACTTCGCGCACGGCATCCACAATCACCTTGGCACGATCGCTGCCTGGCACAACCAGGTGACGCTTGATGTTCTCGATGACCACGATCGAGTCATCAACGACTCGACCAATCGCAATCGTCAACGCACCGAGGGTGAGGATGTTGAGCGAGTAGCCCATCGTCTGGAGCCCGATGAACGTGATGAGCACGGACGTTGGAATCGAAATTGCCGTGACGAGTGTCGAACGCACCGAAAGCAGGAACACGAGAATCGTGATCACCGCGAACAGCAGACCGAGCAGGCCTTCTTGCGTCAGCGACTCAATCGACTTCTCGATGTAGGGCGCCTGGTCGAAAACCGTCGTGAACGTGGCATTCGAGCCGAGCGACTTCTGAAGGTCGGGGATGATCTTGTTGACGGCGTGGGACACCTCGACGGTGTTAGCGCTCGGGAGCTTGGTCACCGCGATGGTGAGCGCTTCTTTGCCATTGACACGGCTCAGCGTGGTGGGTTCGGCAGTGCCGAGTTCCACGGTTGCCACATCGGCGATCGTCACGAGTCCGCCCGTGTTGCCACCGATGAGCGGAAGTGCCGAAACCTGGTCGACCGACGTCAGTCGTTCACCCGACACGATTGTGAGCGTCTTGCCGTCTTCGGTGATTTGCCCTGCAGGAATCAGCAGACCGTTCTGATCGAGTGCGTCCTTGATTGACGATGTCGAAAGTCCGTCCGCGCGCAGCGTGTCGATGTTCGGGGTGATGGTCACCCGCTGAGCCGGAGCGCCCAACAAAATCGCGTCGCGAACACCCGCGACATCTTTGATGTCACTCAGCGTTGAGTCGCGAAGCAATTGTGCGAGGTCGGCAGTCGATAGGTCTGAAGAAACGGCGAGCTGGATGACCGGGAAATCGCTGAAGCTACCCGTGATGACCTGCGGGCTCACATCGGTGGGCAACTGCGACTTGATGCGGTTGATCGCCTGGTTGATCTTCTGTTCGGCCTGCGTGAGGTCGGTGCCGTAGGTGAACGACACCTGAATCAGGCTGAGGTTTGTGCTCGACGTCGCTGTGGTCGACTCGATGCCGGGAACGCCCTGAATGGCCGTCTCGACCGGACCAGATACGTCTTGATTCACGACCTCCGGCGCGGCGCCCGGGTAGGTGGTGAGCACGGCGAGCTGCGGGAACTGCACATCCGGTGTGAGCTGCTGTTTGAGGGAGGTCAACGCGATGGCGCCGAAGATGGCGACCACGATCGTGACGAGGGCGATGAGGGCGCGGTTCTTCATACTGGCGACGGCGAGGAGATGCATAACGAGAAGTATCGCACCAGGAGGCAAATAGTTTTCTGGGAGCGCATTCGACGAAAGAAATCGGAGTATTCTCAGCACTCGTGACTTCTGAAGAACGCGCCCCCAGCAAAGAGGAACTCAAGGCACGCCGGTTCATCATCGGCGAACCGCTGCCCACGACGAAGCTCGAGGGGGAATTGCTCCCCAAGCGCATCGCGCTGCCCATCTTCGCGAGTGACGCGTTGTCGTCCGTGGCTTATGCCCCCCAAGAGATCATCATCATCCTGTTGATGGGTGGCTTGTCGTTCCTCGCGTTCACGCCATGGATTGCCGCAGCGGTCATCCTCTTGATGATTGTTGTCGTGGCCAGCTACCGCCAGCTCATCAAGGCATACCCTTCGGGTGGCGGTGACTACGAAGTAGCGAGCAAGAACATCGGCGAATGGGCGGGCATTACGGTCGCCAGCGCACTTCTCGTCGACTACGTCATGACGGTTGCCGTGTCTGTTGCGGCTGGAGTCGACAACATCATTTCCGCATTGCCATTCCTCGATCCGTGGCGTGTAGCAATTGCGATTGCGTTTGTCGTGATCCTGGCGGGAATGAACCTTCGCGGTGTGCGCGAAGCCGGACTCGCTTTTGCAATTCCGACCTATCTCTTTGCCGGTTCGGTCGTACTTATGATCGTGACCGGTCTCGTCAGGACCTTCCTCGGTGATGCACCGGTGGCCGCCTCGGCCCAGTATGCCGTGGACTCGCACAATGTCGCCCAGGCGGCGCTCATCCTCTTGCTTCTCCGTTCGTTTGCGAGTGGATGTTCGGCCCTCACGGGTGTCGAAGCAATCGCGAACGGCGTGCCCGCGTTTCGCAAGCCAAAGATTGACAATGCGCGCACGACGCTTTTTATGTTGGGCGCAATTGCCATCACGCTTTTCTCGGGTCTCATTGCCCTCGCCGTAATTTCTGGTGTGCATTATGCCGAGAATGCCTGTGACCTCATCGGCTTCCAAAACTGCGAAACAACTCCGCAACCGAGTCTGATGGCCCAAGTTGCCGGCGCAACATTCGGTAGCGGGTCCATTCTCTTCTACGTCGTGCAGGCATCAACCGCACTCGTTCTGTTGCTCGCGGCCAACACCGCATTCAATGGCTTCCCACTCCTCGGCTCAGTGCTTGCGAACGATGGGTACGCGCCGAAGGCCCTTCAGACTCGCGGTGACCGGCTTATCTACTCCAACGGCGTTATCGCACTCGCGGTCACAGCCATTGCGATTCTCGCGGTCTTCCAAGCGAATCTGAATCAGCTCATCCAGCTGTACATCCTGGGCGTCTTTACGTCATTCACACTTGGCCAAAGCGGTATGGTGCGTCACTGGCTTCGCCTTCTGAAAACCAAGCCCGACAACGCAAGTTCTATTCGACGTAGCCTCACGATCAACCTGATTGGTGCGATCTTCACGGGCACCGTGCTCATTGTGGTCACCATCACGAAGTTCACTCACGGTGCGTACCTCGTCTTCATCGCGATGCCGATTCTCTACTTCTTGATGATTGGTGTTCATCGCTACTACCGCGATGTTTCGGCGGAAATTGCCGTCGACGGGGATGTGGAGTTCGAGAAGACGAGCGACCACGCGATCGTGCTCGTCGGCCGCATGCAGAAGCCCGTCCTGAAGGCACTCGACTTCGCGATTGCAATCAAGCACGACAGCCTCGAAGCCGTGCATGTCTCGATTGACGAGCAGTCCACTGTGCAACTCGAGTTCGACTGGATTCGCAACAACATCCACGTTCCGCTACACATCATCCGCTCGCCGTATCGTGACCTCACCTGGCCCCTCATCGAGCACATCCGCGAGCACCGCAAAGAACATGGCTCCGAGATCGTGAACGTCTACCTGCCCCAGTACATCGTGGGTCACTGGTGGGAGCATTTACTGCACAACCACAAGTCGCGTCGCATGCGCACGCGACTCATGATGGAGAAGGGTGTGACGATCACGCTCGTCCCGTGGTTGCTCGACTCATCAGACTTGATCTACGGTCGTCGCTCGCGTCCGGTTCCGGGACAATCGCGCCGTGGTGAGCCCGTTCGTCCGCACGCCCGCGTGCACGAGACGAAGCCAATCGAATTGCCCGCGAGCTCGCGCAAGAAAAAATAGCGTGACCCCGACGACCGTACTCAACGTCGTTGCCGTCTTTGTGGGTGGCGTCGTGGGCACGCTCGCGCGCGTCGGTGTCGACGTGTTGCTCCCTCATCAGACGCTGGGCACGTTGGCCGTATCCACTGCCGTGGTCAATGTGGTGGGCGCATTCGTTCTCGGTGCCCTCGTCGGAGGCGTGTGGTCGCGGCCCAGAGTACCTGGCTGGGCCAAGGCCGGCATCGGTGCGGGCATTCTCGGCTCATTCACCACGTTTTCGGCCATCGCACTGAACGACGTGGCCGGCGTCACCGAAGGCCGGTGGGTGGATGCCCTACTCGCGCTCGGACTCTCCCTCGTGTTGGGCCTCGTGGCCGCGTTTCTCGGTCTTCGTGTCGGTGAGCGAGTAGGGCGAGGCTCGTAATGAACGTTCTCTGGATCGCGCTCGCCGGGGGTCTCGGATCCGTGCTCCGCTATGTCGTGACGCTACTGATCCCTCAGCGCACCGAGAACGCCTTTCCGGTCGCAATTCTTCTCGTCAATGTCACCGGCTCGTTGATCGCAGGGATCACCCTCGGCGCGGTCGCCGTCAACGCGCTCGGACTCGAGTCCGCGGTGATCGTGTGGGCGGGATTGTGTGGCGGCTTGACGACATTCAGCACGTTCGCCGTCGACACCGTACGACTCCACCGTCGGCACATCGCCGTTGCCTGGCGCAACATCATGCTCACGGTCATTTTTGGAATCGGCACGGCATCGCTGGGATTCGTCCTTACGCTGACGCTCCTGCCACTCGCTGCCGGGTGACTCTCGCCGGATGGCACCCGCTGGATAGCTCCCCACCACCTAACGGTGATGTCGCACGCTGCGTGTTAGACTTCCGGTAGTTTTTTAGGGCTACGTTGCCGTTCATTTCTGCCACGGCGACAGCACAGTGCGAGGGAGTCTCACATGGGACGGGGCCGTCAGAAGGCAAAGCACACCAAGGTGGCGCGCGAGCTGAAGTACTTCAGCCCCGAGACGAACTATTCGCAACTCGAGCGTGAACTCACCGGTGGTGAAGCAGGCGACCCTATTCTCGAAGACAACCTCGCGAAGTGGGCTGAGTACGCCGACGAGACGGATGGGGTCGACGCCGGAGACGACGAGGCTGACGAACTCCCCGAAGACGAAGCGAAGCTCGCTTAGCTCCTCTGCGTAGTTCGGCTGTTTAGCTCCTCGACCTAGCTCTTCTTTTTGGCCGTACGGCGACGGATCAGTTTCTCGCCGTCCATCGCGCGCGCAGCAAGCCACGTTCCCGCCGCGGCAATCATCACGGCGGCAACAGCTCCGACGACGAGTACCGCGATCGTGAGCTTGACGTCGGTGACGCCGGCGAGGATGAACAGAACGCCACCCATGACTCCAGCGGCAACGAACCAACCGAGAAGCGACACGACGGCGAATTTCCACGCGTGTGCGACGACGGTCTTCAGTACCCACCATTGCGCGAACATGACGACCGCGAACGCCACCGCAATCCCCGCGGCCACGAGCGGAAGACGCACCTCGGGTGCAGTGTCAGCGGGCAGAAAACCTGGCGCCTGAACGACGATCCACGCGAGTGAAGTTCCACCGGTCATGAATGCGAGCCACGGTAGTAGAGGGGCCGTGATTCCGGATTTCGCGAGGAGCGCCCACTGCGCCAACCCGAGCAGGAAGCCCTGAGCACCGCCGGCCACAACGAGAATCAGGAATTGCCAGATCGGATCCCATCCGTTGACGATGGCGTTGACGAGCATCCACGACGGAAAAATGAACCCGGCGGCGATGACCACTTCATTCCAGACGAACCACGGAATGAAAGAGAAACGTGACTTAGTTGGCATAGCTACCCACCAATCGCACCGCGCCGCCGTCAACGCCCTTGGCGCCCTGCTCGAAACCGGTGAGATTACGGTCTGCGGTGGACACCATGCCGACAACCCACGAGGGGATGCCCAACTCGGTGAGCTTCGTGCAGATGGCCGATGCGGAATCGGGTGACACGATCGAGATCATCCCGAGCCCAAGGTTCCAGGTGCCTTCGGTAGACTCGAGCGATTCACCGTTCATGTCGGTCAGCACGCGGAAGACAGGCTGGGGTGACCAGGTCGAACGGTCGACTTCGACCCACGAGCCGACAGGTAACACGCGGGCAAGGTTCGCCGCGATTCCGCCACCGGTGACGTGACTCAGCGCGTGCACGGCATGACCGAGCTCGGGCGACGACAGCAGCTCGAGCAGAGGACCGGTGTAGAGGCGAGTGGGCTCAAGCAGCACTTCGCCGACGACGCCGCCCAGCGCATCCGATCGATCTGTAAATTTCAACTTCTGCTCGGCAAGGATGTGGCGAACGAGCGAATACCCATTTGAGTGGAGCCCGCTCGATGCCATCGCCACAACGACATCACCGTTCTTCACTAGGTGCGCGCCGAGCATGGCATCACGCTCAACAACGCCCGTCGCAGCACCCGCAACGTCATAGTCGTCTGGGCCGAGGAGCCCGGGGTGTTCCGCCGTTTCGCCGCCGACAAGCGCTGTGCCGGTCTCGGCACACGCGTCGGCAATGCCCTTGACGATGGCGGCGATGCGTTCGGGAACGACTTTGCCGCACGCGATGTAGTCCGTCATGAAGAGTGGGCGAGCGCCCGTGACGATGATGTCGTCAACGACCATGCCGACGAGGTCGAAGCCGATCGTGTCGTGTTTATCGATGGCCTGGGCGAGTGCGACCTTTGTGCCTACGCCGTCGGTGCTCGTTGCGAGCAGCGGGTGTTTGTAGTCCTTGATGAAGGATGCGTCGAAGAGTCCGGCGAAACCACCGACACCGCCCACCACTTCTGGTCCGTGTGTGGCGCGCACCGAGGCTTTCATCAGTTCGACAGCCAAGTCCCCGGCGGCCGTGTCTACCCCCGCACGCGCATATGAGTCGCTCATCGTTCAAAAGTCTACCCGGGCGCAAGTGTGCGAGACTTGAGGTCATGTGCGGCATCGTCGGAATCGTCTCGCAAGAGGCGGTCAATCAGCAGGTCTACGACGCACTCCTCCTTTTGCAGCACCGCGGACAAGACTCCACCGGCATGGCCACCTCAGAGGGCAGCCAGTTGCACCTGTTCAAGGCCAAGGGCCAGGTTCGTGAGGCCTTCCGCACGCGTGACATGCGATCACTGCTCGGCAACATGGGAATCGGTCACGTTCGCTACGCAACAGCCGGGGCAGCCAAGAACGAAGAAGAGGCGCAGCCGTTCTACGTGAACGCGCCGTACGGCATCATCCTCGTTCACAACGGCAACCTCACGAACACGCGTGAACTTTCCCGCGATTTGTTTGCAATCGACCGTCGACACATCAACACGTCGAGCGACACCGAACTTCTGCTGAACGTGCTGGCCACCGAGATCCAATCGCGAATTTCGGGCGACCAATTGGATGCGAGCCACCTGTTCGATGCCGTCTCTGGTGTGCACGCTCGCGTCGAAGGCTCGTACGCCGCCATCGCCGTCATCGCAGGTCATGGCGTACTCGCGTTCCGTGACCCGTTCGGTATTCGTCCGCTCATTCTCGGTAAGCGCCTCGCCGAAAACGGCAAGACCGAATGGATGGTCGCGAGCGAGTCGCTCGTTCTGGAAAGTGCGGGCTACGAAACTGTTCGCGATGTTGAGCCCGGCGAGGCCATCTTCATCAACGGAGATGGCGAAATGTTCGCTCAGCAGTGCGCAAAAAGCCCCATTTTGATGCCGTGCTCGTTCGAGTACGTCTACCTCGCCCGTCCCGACTCGATCATGAACGGCATCTCGGTCTACGAAGCGCGCCTGCGCCTTGGCGATCGACTCGCGAACACGATTGCCGAATACGCGCCTACCGGAGACATCGACGTCGTCATGCCGATTCCGGATTCGTCGCGGCCGGCCGCGATGCAGGTCGCACGCAAACTGGGCATCGAATACCGCGAGGGCTTCTACAAGAACCGTTACGTCGGTCGCACATTCATCATGCCGGGGCAGGCTCAGCGCAAGCGTTCGGTGCGCCAGAAGCTCAACGCCATGTCGAGTGAGTTCAAGGGCAAGAACGTACTCATCGTTGACGACTCAATTGTTCGCGGCACCACATCGAAAGAAATCATTGACATGGCTCGCGCCGCGGGCGCCAACGAAGTCACCTTCACGTCAGCTGCGCCACCCGTGCGCTACCCACACGTTTATGGCATCAACATGCCCTCACGCAGTGAGCTCGTCGCACATGGGCGCAAGATTCCTGAGATCTCTGCAGAGCTCGGCGCCGATCACCTCATCTACCAAGAGGTCGAGGATATGCGCGACGCAATTCTCGAAGGCTCCAACGTCACCGGCCTCGATATGAGCTGCTTCACGGGCGAGTACGTCACCGGCACGGTCACGCCCGAGTATCTCGCGTGGGTTGAGGCAACGCAGTCGAGCTAGTCGCTATTTCTTCGTCGTGAACGAACGTTGAGCGTTGGCGGTACGAACGCGACGACGAAGCGCGTAGTCGATCAAGAGCGCCAGAGTCAGGCCGAGCAGGCCACCGGCGCCGGCAGCGAAGAGCGTGAAGAATCCGACGAGCTGAAACACGGGAATCCCGCCCGTTTGCTCGACTGAGGTGAACGACACTGCCGTCGAGATGAACGCGATGACGGCGGCGAGCGCGGCACCGAGAATGAAAAACCTCAGGTACTTCGGCGATCGACGGACAGTGACCTGCTCGGTGGTGGTTTTTTCGCTCACGCTTCTATTCTGCCGTCAGGTTCATGGGCAACAAATCCGAGAGGTCGGCACGGATTCCCGACGCCCGCACAGCCCCAGTCGCGACACCCGCCTCCCACGCCAACTCGCCCGTGGCGAGTTTGAGCAGGACCATGCCGTCCATCTCCACAACGTTGGGCGGAGTTCCACGAGTGTGACGCGGGCCATCAACACACTGCACAACTCCGAGCGGTGGCACGCGTACCTCGACCGAATTACCCGGTGCAATTCGCGCAAGCTCCTGCAGCACGAACCTCACAGCGAGCGCGAATTGCGCCGTGTCGGGTTCAACGCCGGCCGCGCGCATCCGCTGCACTTCGACGATGGCGACACAGCCCAGTTCGAATGCGATTTTGGGTCGAGGCATTTCTCCAGTGTCCTACAGCGACATCTGAATATCGCAAGGTTTTGGCAAGAAATCCTTGCGAAATTAGGTCCTAATGGGTCATAACTTCAACTTATGAACGTCCGTAAGTGCGCGAAATCCCGATTGTGGGTCGCAGTGGTCACGGCCCTTTGCCTCAGCCTCACTGCGTGTGACGCACCACAAATGTCGACATCGGCCTCGCTATCAGCATCGGCGGCACCGAACGACCTCGCAGAATTGTCGTACAAATACGACAATCGATACACGCTCAACCAGGCCATGAGCGACAATGCACAACTTTCAACAATTGCCTTCAACGGATTGGCATTCATCACCGGAGATCCCAACGCTGACACTTTCTTCCCGCCCGGCAAAGTCGCGGACTTCTTTGGCTTTCAATACATGAGGGATGTGGATGCGGCGGGTTATGGTCACAACACCACGTTTCTGACAAAGGCAGCCATGACGGTGCTGTCAGTGCTCGATGACAATCAAAAGCAGCAGCTCATCGAGCTAGCAAGAACCCAAACACCGACGTATGCGGATTTTGCCTTTAACCGGTTGCCTCTTATCCACGCATTTCGACGCACGTTAGAAGGTTCGGTGCCGACCCCCGACGCAACCCTTGATATCGACACCGTGGCTGCGTACACGCGCAATCTTTACCAACAAGATGCGCAACTGAGCATCGGTCGAGCCGAGGTCGTTGGTCACATCATCCACGGTCTCACGACAGAGCAACGGGCGTCACTAGACAAACTTGCGTTCAACGATTCGTCGACATGGCCCGACCTGCCAGAGGACGAGGCCATTAAGAAGTCCATGACGAACTTTGAGTATCAAACGCTAATGACCTACGCGAGTGAATTCTTGAGTTGGTATCTCGGGGATATCGCCTCTGACACATACTTCTGTCCCGAACGCCACGGTACGTACTTCGGTGGATTCTTCATGAAGGACTTTCCCGCCATGGGTAACCCCGACTACTTCATCAGCACCAGCATCACAGGCGACAAGGGACAGGAATTCCTTGATGTTCTCAACGAGGGGCAGCGGCGTGAAATCACGGAAATCATCGAAGAACAACGGCCTCTGCTGGAAGATATTGCACAAACAAGATGGGCCATTGCCGTAAAACTTCGTCTTGCTGAATCGGGCGCTGCGCTAGATGAAGCCGCCCTAACGTCGCTCATAGCTCATTACGGTGAACTCGACGGCCGCGTTTCTGGTCTATACGCCCAGCGATTTGCCGACGTCAATGAGACGCTCACACCCGACCAACGGTTAAAACTTTCCGATCTCCGTGACCTCGCCGTCATCGCACCGTCTGCGTACCGTTTTGCAACCGAAGTACCCAATCCGGATCTTCCCAACACCGATTACTTCTTCTCTAACGAACCACTGCCTGTGGGGGCCGGAACATTGACGGCACCGGATGACTTTGCGACGGCAGACCTGCAACACGATCGTGGGAATTCAAAAGGGCAAACAAAATGACAAAATTCCTCGCGGCCACGGTATCGGTCCTTCTCGCCACCGGAGCCCTCGCGGGTTGTTCGCCAACAACGACGCCAACAGAGTCACCGACCACTCCTGCGATTTCTGTGACGGCTGTTCGTGAGGTCACAGCAGGGCAACCCGGAAGTTCGATCCTTGGCTCGCCTACGAATGAGGGCATCACGATTAATACGCTTTCCTCACCCGGAATGCAGCTCGTTGTCAACTACGGTCTCAGTGCTGACGCCCTCTCGCAACAGTCACCCGTCCAGTCGTCAAAATCCGGAGAACCAATTGTGACTCAGCTGCACGGTCTGGAGCCGGATTCGACGTACTTCTATTCTGTGGCCACGTCAACTGGCGGGGCGTTTGCCGCAGCGCCGGCACAATCATTCGTCACAAGTCGAGCCCGGGGCAGCGCATTTTCCTTTGGTGTGCAAGGTGATTCCCATCCGGAACGGGAGGGGAAAATGTTCGACTCAAACATGTACAAACAGAACCTGAGCAACGTCGCCGCTGCAAATTTGGACTTTTACATCATGATGGGCGACGACTTCAGTATCGACAAACTGATTCAAGACGGGAGCGTGTCTCAGGAATCCGTCAACGAAAGGTACCTTCTTCAACGCGAATATCTCGACGCGCTCGGTGCCTCGACGCCGATTTTCACGGTGAACGGCAATCACGATGAAGCAGCGAAGTTCCTACTTGACGGAACGACGTCAAACCCAGCCGTATACGCCGGCGTTGCTCGCAATTCGTTCTTTCCGCTTCCGTCTCCCGGCGCGTTTTATTCCGTAGATTCCACGCAAGTTAACGGCGTCGGATACCTGAAGGACTATTACGCGTTCGAATGGGGTGACGCGTTATTCGTCGTCATAGATCCCTATTGGCATTCGGACAATGCCGTCGACAGTTCCACGCTGGATGTCGCGTCGGGTACCAATTCAAAGACCTCTTCAGACAAGAAGTCATCGACTAAGAAAATTGATTCGACAGCGACGCCAAAGACAAAGTCCAAAAAACACGCAAGCGGTTCACCAGAATCGAACAAAGAATCGAACACCCCCGCACGAAACCTTTGGGATAACACGCTCGGTCAGGATCAATACGACTGGCTCGTGTCTACGCTGACGGAGTCAACAGCCGAATACAAATTCGTATTCACTCACCACGTTCTCGGTACCGGAAGGGGCGGGGTCGAAGAAGCCTCACTCTTCGAGTGGGGTGGGTTCGATAAGAATGGTTCGTACGCGTTCCCGCAAATGCGTCCCGACTGGCGAGCGCCAATTCAAGAACTTATGGCCGAAAATAACGTGACTATTTTCTTCCAAGGTCACGACCACATCTTCGCTCAGCAGGAACTTGGTGGCGTCACGTATCAAACCGTGCCGTGTCCCGCAGACCCCACCTTCACGGCCTTCAATCGTGATGCGTACACGTCCGGCACAGTGCTACCCAACTCCGGCTATCTGAACGTGACCGTTGACGAAAAAGGTGTAACGGTGGACTACATTGCAACAGGCGGCACCAACAACGGGCAATCCCTTTACAGCTATACGGTGGCCCCCAAATGAAAATCGCCCGAGCAATCCTCACGCCAATTTTCGTGAGCGGCTTAGCGCTATCAATCGGCGGGTGTAGTTCTGTCGCCACGCCCACGGCATCAAATTCACCGTCGCCACCAGGGTCATTGACAACAAGTGGAACTGAAGGGACAAATCTCGAGTTTGCCGTGGAGGCCGACCCGCACATGGATGAGCGGTCAGACGCCGCCGTCTTTCGATCTACTCTTGCCCACATAAACGAATCGCGACCCTCCTTTTTGATCGATCTCGGCGACATCTTCATGATTGACAAACTGCCGGAGAAAACAGACGAAGCGATTCGAGAGCGATTCACGCTCATGAAGAGCTTTTACGCTGACCTGAGCTCGTCAATTCCGCTTTATTTCGCGATGGGTAATCACGACGCTGAAGCCGGTTGGGACGCAGTCAACGCCCACGCCTACCGCGAGGAATATTTCCCAGCGCAGACAGATGAACTCAACTACTACTCATTTGAAAAGGGTGATTCGCTCATCGTGGTCCTCGATCCGTTCAGCTACACCACGCAAAAGCCCAAGGGAGATGGTTGGGGGTGGACACTAGGCCGGCAACAATACGATTGGCTCGTTCAGACTCTTTCGAGTTCCCGAGCTTCCCATAAGTTCGTATTCATTCACCACCTCGTCGGTGGCGGCAACGAAGGACGAGGTGGCGTCGAGTGGGCTCGATTCTTTGAGTGGGGTGGGCAAAACAGCGACGGGACCGATGGCTTTTCGACGCACCGGCCTGGGTGGGGCATGCCGATTCACGACCTGCTCATCAAGTACGGCGTAGATGCCGTCTTCAAGGGTCACGATCACTTTTACGCCCATCAGGAACTTGATGGAATCACGTACCAAACTCTTCCTCAACCGAGTCACCCCGGTAGCGCATTGAACGCGGATCCTGTCAAATGGGGCTATACATCCGGAGTGTTAATCGGTGGCAGCGGCTACCTAACAGTGAAGACACATGATGCGAGTGTTGGTGTCGAATTCATCAGCGCGAGTGGAGACGTGCTCGACGACTATGTTATTTCGCGCTAGTCGTTCCCGTTGCCGAGGCTGGCAAATTACACCAGACAGTCGTCACCGCCGTTTCAGCCGATTCGCCTTCGCTCGTCATGCCGATGTCACCGCCCACGCTTTGCACGATTGCTTTGGCGATGGACAGTCCGAGACCCGTACCTTGGATGGGCGTCGTGGTTCGGAAAGATTCCGCCCGAACAAACCTGTCGAACAAATGCTGCAAGCGCTCGGGATCGATTAGTTGACCTGGATTCGACACACGAACGTGAACGACGTCACCATTTTCGACCGAAACGCTGACGTGACTTCCACGTGGGCTGTGGTCGCGCGCGTTGGTTAGCAGTATGACGAGAAGTTGCGCGAATCGATCCGTACTAATTGTGGCGAATGCATGTTCAGAACCACGCAACTGGTAACTTCGCTCGGCGTCGATGATACGAAAGTCGTTGATAACGGAACCAACCACGGGTACCACATCGACGACGTCGCTGACGACATAATCTTCTGAGTCCACGGTGGCCAATGTCAGCAAGTCGTTGACGAGACGAGTCATCCGGGCCGATTCTTCTCTAATGCGGCGCATGGCATCCGTGACGGCTCGTGAAGAACGAAGTTGACCTTTCTCAAATAGCGCCGAATAGCCAGAGATCGTCGTGAGCGGCGTGCGAAGTTCATGTGCAGAGTCCGACACAAATTGTCGGAGCTTTTCTTCAACGTGTTCATTTTGATTCAACAGGTCATTGACGGCCTGACCAAGTTGATGCGCTTCTGTCTTCTCTGGGAAACTCGGCACTCGCTGAGACTTGTCCCCCGCATTGATTTTGCGTGCGACGTCGGCAACACGGCGAATAGGCGCAAGGCCGAGCTTCATAACCCACAGATAGGCCAGTGCCAGGGCGGCCAACACAATCAACCAACCGACGGCTGCGCTCACGCTCAGCTGAATTGATGCTGCAATTACAGGTCCAATCGAGTTCCCGATCACCAGAGTGTTTTTTCCTTGTGGAATGAGCACCACTCGCATTAAGTCGAGTCCACCACTACCAGACGCCCGGTTGACCGTCGCGTACGTGACCGACCGCGTCGATTCAGACACGCGAGCGAGATCAGGGATTTCGCCAGCGTCAGTTTCAAAGGAATAAGACATAAGCGAGTCTTGACCGCGGATCATCCCAACGTATGCACCGGGAATGACCGGAACTTTGGTGATGTCTTCGGCGCTCGTCACGATTGAGTCTTTCAGCCTGCTCGGATTCTGAGTCGGCGATTGATTCGAAGCCCTCTCTGGCAATGTCCCGCCCGCATCCACGAACTTCACAATCTTCGATGCCTGCTTTTCAAAAGACATCAAGTTCTGGTCTAACCGCGAAATTGAAAATGAGTATTGGGAGAAAACGATTGCGACGTCGACGAAGAAGACGATCGCCGCGATGAGAGTAAGAATGAGGACGAGACGAGACTTCAGTGTCATTCTTCAAGCCGAATCATGTATCCCAGTCCACGGACCGTATGGATGAAGTGCGGAATCTCCTCGTCAATCTTTTTGCGTAAATGACTCACGTACGGGTCCAGGAGCGTCGATTGACCTTTGAATCCCTCAAACCAGACCTCATTGAGGATTTCTTGTCGGCTCACGGCTTTCCCTTTATTTCGCGCCAAGCAAGCCAAGATTGAGAACTCTGTGGGCGTGAGCATGACGCTGACGCCACCTCGCGTCACGGTTCGTGCATTGAGATCAATGGTCACGTCGCCGATGCGAATATTTTGTCGAGGCGCGAACTTCGGGAGTCGCCTTAAACAGACCTGCACGCGGGCAACGAACTCATCAACTTCAAACGGCTTGACAATGTAATCCTCAGCTCCGAGTGTCAACCCATCGACCCGGTCCGAAGTGGCGTCACGTGCCGTCACGAAGAGTACGGGTTGCGTGAATCCTCGTCCTCTCAATTCCTGCAAGAGTTCAAACCCTGTCATATCGGGCAAGTTGATATCGAGCACAATCGCGTCAAAGTGCGATTTCTCCAGGAGGCGAAGGGCGTCTAGACCCGAAATAGCCCACGACGCCGCAATGTCCGCGCCCGAAAGGGTTGCCATCATCAAGGCCGCGAGGTTGGGTTCATCGTCAACAACGAGAACGCGCGCGTGACGGAATACGTCACCATTCGTACCCATGAAGTGAGATTACAGCCGAACAAATTGTCCGCCCGGTTGCAATCTTGCGACTTGCTTACGATTTCGGTCGACTCATGGTTATTGGTCACCATTGTGACGTGCTCCAGACACCTAGGCTTAAGGGGTGAAGATTCTCGTTCTCGGACCAGGCGCACGCGAGCACGCCATCATCTTGGGGTTACTCGCCGAGAACGCAAGCCACAACATCACGTGTGCACCTGGCAATGCGGGCATCGCCCACGACGTGCCGTGCGTGCAGATTGATGCCAACGACCCGGAGGCTGCGACGGCACTTGCCGTTGAGCTCGGCGCGGAGCTTGTCGTTATCGGCCCGGAGGCTCCGCTTGTCTCCGGCGTTGCCGACGCGATTCGCGCGCAGGGCATCCCGGTTTTCGGTCCAAACCAGTCGGCCGCGATGCTCGAAGGCAGCAAGGACTTCGCGAAGCGCATCATGTCCGAAGCGAATGTGCCGACCGGTCGGGCGATTACCGCCCTGACGCTTCTCGAAGCCGAGACGGCACTCGACGAATACGGCGCTCCGTACGTGATCAAGGCCGATGGGCTCGCTGCGGGCAAGGGCGTGATTGTCACGAGAGATCGCGATGCAGCCGTGGCACACGCATCCCACTGGCTCGCTCACGGAAGTGTCCTCGTCGAAGAGTTTCTCGACGGGCACGAGGTGTCGCTGTTTTTGCTCGCTGACGGTCACGACGTGTTGCCACTGTCGCCCGCCCAGGATTTCAAACGCATCTTCGACAATGACGAGGGGCCGAACACCGGTGGCATGGGTGCGTACTCACCGATGCCATGGCTGGCGGATCGTTTCGGTAGCGAAGAGGCGTTCATTCGTGAGGTCATCGACACTGTCGGACGGCCGGTCATTCGCGTGCTCGAAGCCGAAGGCACGCCGTTCGTCGGTCTTCTCTACTGCGGGCTCATTGTGACGAAAAACGGGATACGCGTCATCGAGTTCAATGCCCGCTTCGGCGACCCCGAGACGCAGGCCGTGTTACCTCGACTTGTCACGCCGTTGTCTGAGCTCCTTTTCGCAGCCGCAACTGGCAATCTTGGCGGTCGCGACTGGCCCACATTCAGCGACGATCGCACCGTGTGCGTCGTTCTCGCGAGCGAGGGTTATCCCGAGTCACCCATCACTGGTCGTGAACTGACCGGCCTGGTTGCGGCTGCCGCTGTGCCCGGCGTGCACCTCGCGCATGCCGCGACGGCCTTTGCTGGCGCCGCTGGTTCGCACGAGGGTGACTCGTTGCTCGCCACGGGCGGTCGCGTGCTCAGCGTTGTTGCACGTGCAACATCGTTCGCCGAAGCCCGTGACCACGCTTACGAAGCCATCGGTAAGATCCGTCTCGAAGGTGGTCAGTACCGATCCGATATCGCTGCCGTCGTCGTCAAAACCGAATCGGGTCACAAATAATGGCCGGCCTCGCTGACGCTGTGGCTCTCGACCTGCCCGGCTGGACTCACGCCTATTCGGGCAAAGTCCGCGACCTCTACGTGCCGGCCGGCCAAGAACTGGCGACGGCGCCGCGAATCTTGGTCATCGCGAGCGACCGCATCAGCGCGTTCGACCACGTGCTCGAACCTGCTATCCCCGGCAAAGGTGAACTTCTCACGCGGCTGAGCAACTGGTGGTTCGCCCAGCTTCCCGTGCCGAATCACCTGCGCGAGCCGGATGCCTCGACACCGGTCATCCCGCCCGCCGTTTCCGGTCGCTCAATGCTTGTCGCCAACCTCGACATGTTCCCGATTGAGTGCGTCGTGCGCGGCTACTTGTCGGGCAGCGGCTGGCTCGAATACAAAGAGCACCAGACGGTCTGTGGAATTGCCCTGCCCGCCGGACTGCACAACGGCGACCGCCTGCCCGAACCAATTTACACACCCGCCTACAAAGCACCCGTTG